>CALKYD010000067.1 GCA_938003605.1 uncultured Sulfolobales archaeon
GTTAAAGTAGACTCTATGTATGTCCACCAGGAACCTTAAGCCATACTCCTTGTGTATTACTGTGCTTACTTCACTTCCCCACAGAAGCACTAACTTGCTCACCCTATCCTCCCCGCTGACGCCCTTCTTTAAGTATATGGCCTTCAGCTTCCTGTAAATTCCTTTGAATAACTCTACTAATTCATTCAAGTCCCTTTCATCTAGAGCTCTCTCCCTCAGTATGACTACTCCATCAACGTAGTCATGCGATGGTACATTAGCTGCTCTTACTAAGCGGTTCTCCTCAGCAATGCATTCAGCAACTGAGTAATCTACTGAGCTTTCAGCTAAAAGTTTTCCCGCCTCTACACAATCTATTACTGGAAGGTGTACGTAGCCACCAGATCTAGATATTTTAAAGGCTTTATTGAGCAAGCCGTGTTCCGCCAAGATTCTTCTGGCTTTTTCCCCGAGCTCTCGTCTAACTGCTATGCATACGACGTTCATAAAGTTCCACGCACATAACTCCATACTTCCAATAACCCTCTTATTAACTAACTCTTTAACGGAAGCTAGTTAAGGCTGGCGGCATTAAAGCACGCAATGGGATTAACGCTATGGATAGGAAGCGATTTTAGTGTTAGTTTAAAGAGTACTAGCTATGGGGGAGGGGGTTGAGTGAAGTAGCCATAGTTTACAAGCCTTCAGGCACCTGCTTAAACATGCTTAATGAGTGCTTAAGTGAGCTCAGCAAGGCTGGCTTTAGAGCGAGAGCTCTTTGGATCGATGAAGTTGATAAGGGGGCGCTGGACTCAGCTGAAACCATCATAGCCTTGGGAGGTGACGGTACGTTACTTAGAGTAGCGTGGAGCCTTAGGAGTAATGAACCACTGATCATACCGATACCCTGTGGCAGAAGGACTTTCTTCTACGAAAACCTTGGGGAATTGAAGTTTAGTGAAGTACTAAGCAAGTTTTTAAGTGGAGAGTTCTTCGTTGAGAGAGTGAGGAGATTAACGGCTTTCATAGAGGGCGAATACAAGTATTTCATAAATGAGACGCTCATAGTGAATAAGGATCTGGGGAAAGTAACTTCATTTAGAGTATACATAAGTACTCCAAGCACAAGGTCTAAGTACGTCATAGAGGGGGATGGAATATTGATCTCAACGCCCTGGGGCTCTTCAGCCCACAACTTATCGGCGCGTGGGCCAGTGGTGGAAGCATTCGAGCCATGCATAGTGCTCACTCCATACATCCCCGTCCACATGAATATTTCACCACTAGTTCTACACCCATTATCGAGGGTAGAGGTGGTTTCAAGAAATCCAACTATGCTATACATGGATGGACGGGAGGAAGCTGTTTTGCCTGGAGGCTCGAAGATAGTGGTGTCCAGCTCAAATTCATTTATAAGGCTCGTAAGGTTTAGCACCTATAGGAATACCTTAATCAAGGTCTTTCCATGGAGGACGGCCTCATTTGAATGACGAGCTAGTTCAGCGCAAATACATTATACTAGATACATCGGCTCTACTAGCTAAGTACCAGCTCCTCCACTACTCTAGCGACGTAGTCTTAATGACTACCCCACTAGTAGTGAGTGAAGTAAAAGATCATGAGAGTAGGAGTGCCCTAGATCTAGCTGTGTCTCTAGGGAGGCTGCTGATCGTTGAGCCCCAGGAGGCCTTGATGAACAAGGCTAGGGAAATCGCGCAGAGCATTGGGGAAAACTACAGCATTTCCCCAACAGATCTGAGTATAGTGGCTCTAGCACTCCAGTTAAGAGACGAGTTGAGGAGGGGTGAAATTGTAGTAGTTATAACAGATGATTACTCCATTCAAAACACGTTGCTGAATGCTGGAATAGCGTTCAAGCCTTTGAGGACTCGCGGCATAAGGATTCCCCGAAAGTACGTTGTTTTATGTACAACGTGCGGCTATGCATCAACTAACATTCTTGAGAAGATCTGTCCTTTCTGCAACACTCCGCTGGCTAGGCTTTCTTCATGAATGCAGCTATGAAGAATCCATTCATGTCATGGCTTAGCGGCGAGTACCTATACGCCACTACATCACCGTAATACACTTTCTCAGAGTATGGTAGGGATATCTCTAGAGGCTCAAGCCCGCGCTTTATAGCGTATTGAGCTACTTCCTCGTTTTCAACAAGTGTTAGAGTACAAGTGCTGTATACGAGTAAGCCCCTCGGCTTAAGCATTTTTACAGCTGAACTAATGAACTGCTTCTGATACTCTGATAGAGATAGCGCATCCCTTAGACTCTTATTGAAGCAAACCTTTGGTCTAAAGCCTAGGGCTGTGCAAGGAGGGTCTATTAGAGCTTTATCAGGCCTTATGAATGGGTGATCTATGTCTAAATACCTTGAGTCCGAGGGCATTATTAGCGCGTTTAACGGGTTTCTCAGTCTAGAGATTGTTTCAACGATCTTGACTACTTTCTCAGTAGACCTATCTATGGAGACAATCCTTGAGGATCCTCTTGACAGTTGTATTAAGTGCGTGGTCTTTCCACCTGGTGCAGCGCAGTAGTCAACTATTAATTCCCCTGGACGTGGATCAATTACGTGCCCTACAGCTATTGATGGAAGGCTCTGCGGGTAGAATAGTCCTTTACTATATTCAGCCATCTCCCTTATTGCAGGCAGCTTATACTTGGATGTAATTGTTTTAGCAACCATTCCTCTACCCATGGATTTTAGCTCGCTGGAATTGACGACTGCTTCACATAGGGCCACGTGTTCCCCTCCCGGAGCTACTGCATTTACAAGATCTCCCTTCTTGAAGTGATCGTGTTCTTTCACTCCAGGCAAGTATAGGTTGGCTCCTAAGATTATGCTTTCAGCAGCTTTGCAGTCAACAAGTATCTTCTTATCGACTATTGGCACATTGAATGGCCCCTTCACTTCAATGTATATTGCATCAACGTAGTGCTCATCTACTCCAAACCTATAGCTAGAGTAGTTGCTCTTCAACAAGTCAAGCAACTCACCAGTGGAAATAGCTAGAGTATTGACTCTCAAGTAGTGCCTCTTAGATGGAGTGCCGAGCCTCTCAATAAGACTCCTAGTAGTACTTCCATAAACTTTACGCAGTTCGCTTACTACAGATCCACTGGCCATCATGGCTTTGAAACCCAAACTAATTCAATGCCTGCACATCCATTAATAAGCCACGAATACTCAAGTATTAATGTGAGCAGTGATGAACGACTTCGGAGCAGATGTGTGAATGAAGAGCCGTGTGAGGACTGAACATTAATGAATATAAGAGGGGGGCAAGAGTAAAGTCGAGGAGGGGCCCGTGGCCTAGCATGGATAGGGCGCCGGCCTTCTAAGCCGGAGGTCCGGGGTTCAAATCCCCGCGGGCCCGCGTTCACTGATGATTCATTCAAGGAGTGTTCTCAGCTTCCATTACTAAAAGCTTTGCCTTAGCAAACGTACGCGCATGATCCCTGGAGAAGTCTATTTGCTTTGGGGGCTGGAAAGAGAGCTGTGAGAGAAGAAGGGTTTCCTGAGCTCATTAGCCTTTATCAAGGCCTTTATTAACCCCCCCTCATCTCTTTTCCTTATGCAGTCACCTGCATCAATTAAAGGCTCATTAACGTATATGCATGTCTTAAGTTTGCCTTCAGGAGTAACCCTTATCCTAGTGCATGAAGCGCATAGCTCTGGGTTGCAGAAGCCTTTGACTAAAGTCACTCTAATTCCGCTCGGCATTATGTAAGTAGGCCTTGATTGAAGTTCATGCTTGGTTCTAGCTACTGCAGCTCTCTCTAAATACTCTTCAACAATGCTTAGCGATGAATGCAGCTCTGCATACCTTTCTGAAGCAAGGCCTAGGGGTATTAGCTCTATTATGTTCAAGTCTAAGCCAAGTGATTCAGCGTAATTAATTATGTTCACGTATTCGCGTGCATTAAGCGATGTGACTAAGTAGTCTAGCTTAACTACTAAGCCCAAGCCTACGGCTGCTTCAATACCCTTAAGGACGTGCTCCAAGACCCCGCCTGTGAGCCTCCTGAAAACCTCTCTATTCAAGCTATGGAGACTTACGTTAACTCTATCGAGGCCTGAATCAAGGAGTTCTTCAGCATATTTATCGAGTAGTGAGCCGTTAGTAGTCATGCTTAATTCCTTAGCGTAAGGCTTAATTCCCATAACTATGCTGGCTACGTCGCTTCTAGTTAGGGGTTCTCCACCAGTGAGTTTAAAGTACGTTATTCCCAGCTTGCTTGCAATGCTGGCGAAGAAACTCCAGTCCTCTGGGGAAAGCTCATTGATGGTGCTCCAGCTGATCCCCTCCTTATGGCAGAACATGCAGCTGTAGTTGCACCTGCTAGTTATGCTCACTCTTGCATGGGTGAGAGGCCTTCCATACTTATCTATGAGCAATGTCTCACCGGCATATTCATGTAACTTGACGGCGCTTATGCAATGCATTGAGCATTTAATAACTTGTCGACAAATTCCCTTAACTCAGTGAAATCTCTGACGTCCCTCCACATCAATATGAACACTACGCTACCTATGCTGTTCTTAACTTGTTCTCCATGAATTTCCTTATCATCTACATAGATTACTTCACATGGCTTTAGGCTAACGCCCTCATTCTCAAGATCTTTTAAAGCCTTCAGCATCACTAAGTCCTTCCTATAGTGGGGCTCAACGTATGCTCTGTGAAATAAGGAGTGTATTTCAAGAGCTTTCAGAGCTTCAATAGCTTTAGCAGGCTCATTCCAGCTGAGCGTGAAGAGCATTAGTCCAGCCTCCCTGGCCCATTCAAGGAACTCCCTAGCTCCATAGTTTAACTCTATTCGTTCCCCCCTTGAGTCAACGATGGCGTTCTCCCCGACCCTAGTGTATGGAGGGCTTGTAAGGGATAAGTTGCTGTGGTTCCACAGAGTTAAGTCAAGGTCTATGAATAAAGCCCTTGGCCTACACGGAGGCCCCGTCAACTCACTACACCGTGCCCTAGCCTGTGACGCATAATTATCGTTTAGCCGCTCTCAGCTTAAGTAAGCTTATAACGCATCATATATATAAAGTTATCACAGCGTTTTAAAGGAACGAGGGATGAGTCGTTGGCTGAACTGCTTCGCGTTGAAGGAGTTTCAGTAGCCGTTGATGATGCAGCTATAGTTAGGGATTCTTCTCTAGAGGTAGGTAGAGGCGAAATAGCTGTATTGATGGGGCCTAATGGCAGTGGGAAGTCAACTCTGCTGAAAGCTATAGCAGGCCTACCTGAATACAGAGTTGTTAGTGGAAGAATCACTTACTGCGGGAAAGACATAACTCAGCTAGAGCCGTGGAATAGGGCTAGAATGGGAATAGCGCTTGCATTTCAAAACCCCCCAAAGATCTATTTAAAGGTTGGGAATCTTATAGATAGGCTGTCGAAAATCTATGGATCAACAGATCTTGTGAGCGATGTTGTAAATGGGCTGAAGCTATGTCAGCTGATCAACAGAGATCTTTACTCAGGCTTTAGCGGAGGAGAAATTAGGAGAGTTGAACTAGCGCTAACAATACTCATGAGGCCAAAGCTAGCTCTACTAGATGAACCAGATAGCGGCGTTGACATAGACAGCATTAAGAGCATAGCTATGTACATAAATAGGCTGGCTGAAGAAAACGTTGGAGTACTAATAGTTACTCACACAGGCTACATACTTAAATACATTGAAAACCTTGGCAGAGGGTATGTAATGATTGATGGAAGGATCGTTTATAGCGCGCCATCATACGAAGTGGTAAAGAAAGTAATGGTGAGCGGCTATGAAGAGTTCAATAAGATGGGTGGCGTGAGTTGAGTACAACCATTAGTATGGCAGAACTATTGAAGAAAGCTTTAAGTAAAGCTAGTTCAATGGGGATTGAAGTAACTAGGCAGGGCTCATTGATACTGAATGAGCAGACAGCCTTCAAACTCATCTCTAAGCTCTTCGAGGAACTCGGAGTAATATACTTAGGTATAAAGGAGGCTGCGAGAGAGCACCCAGATCTTGTGGAGAAGTATGGGTTAAAGAAAGTAAGGGTGGATTTAAGGGAAGTAGATAACGGCATATTCATCTACGTACCCAAGAACATTAGGCTTATCGACCCAGTGTACAACTGCTTTGTACTAGCGAGCAAGGGTTTTGTACAAAGAGTATACAATCTAATTGTAGTAGACGACGGCAGTGAAGCCATTGGCGTAACAGGGTGCCTCTCACTAGTTCATGAAGCAATACACTCAAGCCATGAGGAAGTCTATGTAGGTGAAGGATCTAAATACTACAGGATCATGGTCCATAACTGGCTGCCGAGAGTCGTTGTTTCAGCAGTAAAAAGGATTACATTAATGAGTAAAGCCAACTACTACGATTACTACGTTAATTCAACTAGCTTAGATAGAATGAGCTTCATTACTGAAGTGTTTCACGAAGGGGAGGGAAGCTCGTCTAGAATAGATCAAGTGGTCATAGGCTCTGAG
>CALKYD010000068.1 GCA_938003605.1 uncultured Sulfolobales archaeon
TAGGTATCTTAAACTCCCTCTCAACACCATTAATGCTTCTCCAGGAGTGATCACAGGCTTATGGAAGCTCGCCAAGTCGTCTATCGGTAATCGTGGGCAGGATGTAATGACGTAGGCATCGGCCTTTACTCCTTGGTCTAAAGCCATTAGTTCGTTTAGCGATAAGTACCTAGCTACAACTTTAATTACTTCCACACCCTTCTCCTCAAACCCTTCTTCAATAGCCTTCACTAAAGCCGGCCTATACTGCCCTGAGGCTTGACCTATTATTAGTGCAACCCTCTTAATTGGGCTATTAATTAATTGAGAAACTAAGTACAGCCTCTTAGCCAAGATCTTTTTGCACTCCCCACTCATATCAATTAACTCATCCCTCGCTACATCAATTAAAAACGCTCTTGCACTCATGCCTAAGTGAAGGCATAAGCCGGCGGCATGGAAGTAGCCTGATGAAATGACTACGTACGTGTAATTGCTTCCAATAGGGATGCTGAAGTAATTGCAGCCGATTACTAATCCTTGGTGAGAGCATGTTTCTGGCGTAATTACTCTACACCCTAAGTCCTCCAGCATCTTCCTCAACTCTTTGACTAGCCTCACGTATTGAGTGCTGGCCACTACGACTACGCCGGCTGAGTTCTTCAGTAAACTCGCTTCGCTCAGCAATCTCTCAATGGATCTTTTTGGAAGCCCACCTAAATAGTATGCTGGAATGTAGAGCACTGGTATTGCGGGCTTAACGGCTAAAGGGTACTCTACGTGGCCGAAGTGAATTAATGCATCTGCTCCAACAATTGCTGCATCCTCTAAGGCCAGAGTGCACGCTCCATAGGAGGGGTCGCTTGATATGTATACTTCTATAGAGCTATCTATTGACTTAATGAATGAAAGGACGTTTAGCGCGAGGAACTTCAATCCATTAGGCAGCTGAATTAAAAGCCTCCTAGGTTTATTTACCTCAATGAACTCCCTCAATTCATTGAAGCCTAGGTCATACATGTCTTCAGGCTTAAGGCCTTCTACACCCATAGCTGACGCCGTGAGTGCCTTAATTGACTCATTTAGCTATTCCCAATACTACAAAAGTTTATATACTAGGTTTATAAAGCTCCATAAGTTAGAGTTTTAAAAACTAGGTGCTTGCATTGTCCTTAAGTAGGGAGGTTAAGCCCATAACTAAAATTGAGAACATAGTTGCTACAGTAATTCTTGACCAACCACTGGATCTTCTGGCTATAGAGAAGAACGTCCCTAACGCAACTTATCAACCAGATCAATTTCCAGGGCTTATACTGAGGCTCGATAGGCCTAAGACAACTGCTCTAGTATTTAAATCAGGTAAGATGGTTGTGACAGGCGCTAAGAGCATTAAGACTCTAGTAGCTGCAGTTAAGAGGATAATCTACTTACTTAGAAGGTATGGAATAATAATAACTGGTAAACCAAGGATACAGGTTCAGAACATCGTTGCTTCAGGCGATATACGCTCACAAGTGAACTTGGAGAGAGCAGCGTATCTACTTGAAGACAGTATGTATGAGCCAGAGCAGTTCCCGGGCCTAATACATAGAATGAGGTACCCTAGAGTAGTCCTATTAATATTCAGCAGCGGTAAAATGGTTATAACTGGTGCTAAGGAGGAAAAAGAGGTGAGTGAAGCAGCGTTCAACATACATAAGAGGCTCCTCGAATTAAACTGCGTAAAGCCTAAATAACGATGTTTTTAATCCATTAAGCAGCGTGATTTCGCGGTTACTCCTATCTCCAAGAAACGTACTCAACGCTCAGCGAGGCAAGTTGAGTAAACGTAGGAGATCCCCCGGTGCGTTGGCTGCAAAACCCTACTTCCATAAGCTTCCCACTTGATCCTTGAATAGCTTGCGCTGAGAATAAATCTTATTAATGCGTAAGAGAATACACGTTCTAGAATGATGACGTGGGCAGCCTTGGACTCCACTAGGGATGAAGACTCTCAACTCACTCTGAAAATAGTTGAGGGAACTATTGTAGCAATAGACCTAGATAGTTTCAGTGAAGTAGTTAGATCTAGGGGTTGGAGCAGCTATAAGCCAAACCCTGCAACGGGCCTATTGACAAGCTTAGTCTCAGAACTTGTTGAGAAATACATGGGCTTCGTAGTTTATGGACTCGATTGGGATAGGGGGACTGAAGAAGCATTAATTGAGGTGCCATACGTTGAGCCTAGGGAGATAGCAGGCGACTTAAGGAAAATAGCCCTTGAGTTAAAGAACCTAGGAGTTAGTGCATCAATTGTTGCAATAAAGGATTACGTAGTATGTAGGAGGGCGAACTCCAGAAGAGAAGCCTATAGCTCTACTCCAGGCCGTAGGAGGGCTGCAAGGATACTCAAGTACTTGAAGAGAAGGGGTGGGGAAGCCATATACATTGATGGAGAAATAACTGCCGTTGTGTGAGTTCACTAAGCACGAGCTCGCTGCTTTAAGTCTCCATACGAGCGTACGCTTGAAGCTCATGCTCCAAGCTCTTCTCCAACAATTTGTAGTAAAGCGCTATTATTACTAAGGCCGAGCCTATGACTAGAGCCGCTATGGAGAGTATTGATAGAGAGCCGTACTTAAGCGTGTGCCTCTCGTAACTTAAGTACAAGTCTATTGTGCATTCCTCCTCAAAGCTAGACCTTATGGTTAAGTAGTCGAGCAGGCTGTTTGGGCTCATAGTTGTTTCTCCATAAGGCTCTATTGAATGAATTGTATAGTTGAACTCACTGCTGCCGCTAAGGCTTATTCCATAAAGTGTAGCATTGAGGATTCCGCTACACCACGACTTAATTGATAGGCTGATCGATGCAGCTTCTTCAGTAATTCCTAGTCCAAATATGATGTGTAATGGGGATGCATAGTATCCTTTTAATAGCTTGACGCTCTTGAATTCACTTACTTCCTCTTCTCTCTCGCTTGTAGCGACAATAGCTAAGGCTAGCGCCATAACTATTGCTGCTAAACCTATTGCAAGGTATTTACGATACGTCTTTAACTCCATGGCTGTCTCCACGTTCCACTACCGCTAAGTAACTGGGAGATTTACAGCTTATTCTCCCCCCTATTTATTTCCACCCTCTCCTAACCTATAAACCATGAAGCCCAACGCTTTAACGTCAAATAAGTTTTTTATCTTTAGGAAGCCTGAATAATGTGAAGGTAGTGCTTTAATGCGTGGGCGGGTTAATTGAAAAGAGTGAGGAAAGCCCATGGTTTAGAAGAGCGTGGAGTGAGTAAACTGAAGTTAAAGATGCTTATGTTTCTCCTAGCCTCTATATTGATCGCTGTTAGCGTAATCTATGCTTTAAACATAGGCATATCGTTAGGTAGATACAATGCTTCAGTCAATGTAGTTGAAGAAGTGTTTGTAAAGGAGATCAAGGTTAGAGTGCTGAACGCTACGTTTGCTGAACAGACCTTCCTATTAAAGCAAGGCGATATAATTGAATTGAAGCTCGTAGTAGACGGTGGGGAATACGCCATAGCGCGTGTTCAATACAGGCCCGGGTTTGTCCAAATAGGTTTAGAGACTACAGTCGAGTTCAGTGAGCCAAAGGCTTTAAGGAAAGTGATCGATCAGAGGCTCAGTATGAATGTTATGGGCGGAGAAAGCGTTATTCCATTACTTAGAGCTCCGCTAAGCGAATCGAAGTGGATCTACATATACAGCTTTTGGCTAATGAACCCTCTGTACATTGAAGTAGAGGTTCTAGAGTCAATTAAATCTGTTGAATCAATTCACTTAGAGAATCAAGGAGATCTAGAGCTAGTCATAATCTATAGAGCTTCATTAATTAACGGAACTTCAGTGGAGATAAGCCGCTTGATCAAGCCTTATTCAAGCGGCATCGTGTCAATAGGATTAAGGGAAGTTGTATCCAGCGAAGTCGTAGTTAGCGCAGAGACTGCTGGAATGAACATGAGAGTAATTGATGGAGTGCTAGTGCTTATTCCAAGGAATAGTCCGCTACTAATAGTGCTGCTAGCTACATTGAGTGCTTTAACTGCTTTCTGCAGCCTCCTCGCTTTAAAAGATCGGGGCTAGCCAATGTTTGGCAAAGCTTTATATACTCCTTGAACATAGGTATCTAGAGGACTGTAAGGTGAGCAGTTGTGGGTAAAGCACATTTAGTTGTAGTAGTCCTAGCCCTACTAGCTCTTTCAGCAATAGCTATTACTCCAGCTATAGTAGCAGCAGAGCAAACGGGCCCTAGGACCGACACCTTATACTACAAGAGAGTTGACTTAGATAAAGTAAA
>CALKYD010000069.1 GCA_938003605.1 uncultured Sulfolobales archaeon
CCTATCTAATTCCTTATACGCATTCCTGTAGATTCTTCCAGCAGGAATAAGTATTGATGGCCTAACTCCATTCATGATTGAGCTAAGCATTGCTGCAGAGTTGAAGGCATCGTAGAGCCTATCTAAAGATGCTAACACCGACCTAGGCCTTGAGAATGCCTTAGAAGACCTCACTATCTCCACCTGAACATCCCTTAGGTAGCTGTCTAGAGAAGAACTGAAGTCGCTTACTCCATAGCGTTTCCCCTCAATTAATCCACTAAAATACTTGGCTCTAAACGGGTTTAAAGAAATGTACTTAACAAATTCATCGGGGCTTGCATAGCCTGCAATTATATCGAAGTCTTTTTTAGTTAAGACTGCTGCTGAAGCTTGTTGGAACGCATCGATCAGCGGCAAGCTTGATCACTCTATTTGAAGGACTTTCGCTACCTCCCTTACGAGGACCTCCATAGATCTCTTCATTCTAGTTCTATAAGTGCTGTCTACCTTCACTCCACTCTCGTCCTCTACTATAATGCCTCCATCAACGTCGCTGCTTTCAATTATCATTACATTGTTTAAGCCAAGAGCTCTAGCCACTTCCTCGACGAGCCCTTCGTCACGTGGCGAAACGTATATCCTTACTGGCTTCATTGAATAGCTAAGGGCCTCCCTCAATAATGCCTCAATGGATTTCCTCCTGTCTATTTTCTCTAAAATTTTCTCAGCTTCTTTAAAAGCTTCTTCTATAGCCTTGCTTTTAGCGCTGGCTATTATTAACTTCGCCCTCCTCCTGGCCTCTGACAACATGATCTCTGATTCCCTCCTGGCTTTCTCTAAGAGTTCAAGCTTTTTGCTCTCCAGCTTCTTTAACCACTCCTTTTCAGCACTTGATAGTATTTGTGCTGCTTTAGAGTGTGCATCAGCAATAGTTTCACTAGCCTTCTTCTTAGCATCTTCAATTATTTTCTCAAACGCTTTACTCAACGAGATCCCTCAGCCGAGGACTAAGCTTGTGAATATTACGCCGGCCACCATGCCCATTATTCCTATAAGCTCTAGATATACAGCTAGAATAATCGCGTTAAAAGTTATGGCTCCACGCGTTCTAATCAATTCAGCTATGCCGGAGGCGCAGGTAAGTCCCTGAAACCACGCTGAGAATAGTTCAGCTAAACCAACCATGAGTCCCACAGTGAATGTGAATAACCCCTTATCCATCTCTATTGAACCGTAGAGGGAATTTACCTTAGTGATAGTTAGGAGGGTTATTATTAAGCCATAGAAGGTCTGAGTCATCGGTAGCGAAGCCAGTATTATTACGTTCCTCGCTTGCTTAACGTCTTCACCAATTACTGCTGCTCCAGTCCTTGTTGAAGCTCCTAAGCCAAGTGCTGACCCTACAGCTCCTCCTAAAACAGCTAACACTGCACCTGAATAAGCTAAACCAAGTGCTAGTGGATCCATGTTCATCGCCGGACTCAATAGTAGTTAGCGATTTTGTGCTTAAAAACCTTAGCCTACAGGCCAATTATAGCTCATTGACTTAAGTTTTTTCAATAACTCGTCCCTATTGTAGGCTAGGAAGAGCACTGCTGCCACAGTCTTCGCATCGTTTAACTCCCCGCTGTAAATCATATCAACTGCCTTGCTTAACTTCAGCTGCTTTACCTCTATTACTTCATGTAATTCAGGTCTTTCACCTACGTACCTTAAGTTATAGGCTAGGAAAACATGGATTAGCTCAGTGCTATACCCTGGGGCTAGGTAGAGCTCCAGCACTTTCATTAACGTGTATGCTTCATAGCCTGTTTCCTCAATTAGCTCCCTTTTAGCTGCCTCAACTGGGTTTTCTTCACCATCAATTATTCCAGCAGGCACTTCATATATCCAGCCCCTGACAGCAGGCCTGTACTGTCTTATCATGACGATCTCTTCATCGTTCAGCAATGGGGCTACAGCAACGCTCTGCGGGAACCTAACTATCTCACGATCAGCGATCACCCCGTTGGGCAGCCTATGTCTCTCTATAGCTACATTCACTCTCTTACCGATGTACGCCATTTTAGCGCTTTGCATACTCAAGCCGTTCACCTCATCACTCTCAGAGGATCTGGAGTTAAAATGCTGATAAGCTTGCCTGCTTCAGTTTTTATAGAAGGGGCTCTACATTATTACGTACTTTCTTCTTGAAACCACTCGAAGCGGGGTGTATGGATAGCCGTTTCCCTCATGGAATTTCGATAGGAACTCTATGGAGCAAAGTCTCAGTGAGTGTGCAAAGCATCCAATAGCTGATAAGGCTAGGTTTATCAAGTGCCCTGGGAAAGCCACTAATGCGCCGACAAGTACTCCAGCAACATGCCCTATTGAGCTGGGCAATAGTGATGTAACTGTTCCATAAGCCATTTTAGCCATGAAGTTAAAGCTGGAGGCCAAGTAGAATGTAGCCATTCCAACTCCAGCAAGCCTACTGTAGCTTAGTACATCGCCTAGTAAGCCAGTTATACTGAATACCCACATTATGACTCCTATAGCCTTCATAGAGATCATGGTTCCAGCTATTATGAGAGCTACACCGATTAAAGCTAAGTAAAGCAAGTGATCACTAACCCAGGCCGGGAATACTGCTAGCTCTACGCCAATAAATTTCGGTACAACGTACGGTATACCAAATAACTGCACTACGTAGAGCCCTATTACATTGAGTGCAGTAGCGATATCTCCTTTCTTAAAGCTCTTAGCTAAAGTTAATGCATAGGCTATATTGACGTGGATCAGCCCAATTATTAGGGAGAGCACAAGGAACTTCACTGGGTCAGTGAATGCTGTTATTAATGCATTTAAGCCTATTAAGGACGATGCGTCGCCGAACAAAGTTCCTCCAAGCCCTCCGAAGACTATCCCTGATATAGCTGATATAATTATGGCTCTCTTAAACAACACGTAGTCCCTTGAGGAAGGATCTTCAATGAACTTATCGAGAATTAATAGTGCAGCAGCAATGAGGCCGAGTCCATAGCCTATGTCGCCGAGCATTATCCCATAGAATACAGCGAAGGAGTAGGCTACGATTGGAGTAGGATCCCACTCCCAGTAGTTTGGGAGCCCTATGAACTTCATTAGTGGTTCAAAGCTATTTATGCCCCTTGGGTTTTTAAGCATTGTCGGAGGCCCTTCCCCAGGCAAAGGATCTCTGATACTGACATACAAAGGCATCTTCTCCAGTTTCTCTAAGAGGCCTCTCACACCATCCTTAGGAGCCCACCCCGTTATGATTGTTAAGTGCTTTAACGAATGCGTACTGAAGATTGTGTCAAGTTTGCCGAAAGTGTTTTCAATCACTAGCTTGTACTTCAATAAATCCTTTGAAGATGAGTGAACTACGCTCTTCAATTTCTCCTCAAGAGCCGTCAACTCATCGCTGGCCGACTTAAGCTTTCCCTCAATTAATTTAACAGCTTCACTAATGCTCATTTCATTAGTTATATTGATTAGGTCCCTCGGTATTGATAGAACGTGAGCTCCCATCTCCCGGGCTTTTTTAATCAATAGATCTGCTTGTTTAGGCTTAGTTATAAGTACTGCTACGGAGAGTTCGTCGACTGTGCTGTGGTTCATTAATGTTACTTCTTCACTAGCCAAGAGCTCGTTCACTACGCTTGCCTTGCCGAATAACGTTATTGTAGCTAGGTGCTTCCCATAGTAGTCCAAGTGCTTTACTCTCATGCCTCCTGGAAGAGCCTTTAGTGGGGTAAGCACATGCGTAGCTCTTTCAATGAAGGCCCTCTTCCTATTCACTAGATCTTCAATGGTCTTTACTTCGCTTAAAACCTTGTCTACGTCTCTCTCAATGTCTTCTAGAGTAATGGTCCTTAACTCTAGCTGAGTTATAGATACGTCTACTGCGAGACCCTTTGCATTGCTTAAGATAGCGTCTATTTTCTCCAAAAGCTTTTTCGCCCTAGTCAATTCATCAACGTACTCCCTTACTCCTTCACCTCTCCTCTCTACGTGTAGAACTCCTGCTTCCTGGAGGATTGAAGTAATTTCATCTATTAAGTGAATTGGCGCCACTATAGTTACTTTAAGCATTTCAACGGGCTTATTGACTATTATCGGCTTCATGGAGTTTAAACACCGCTCACTGCTCCAATAATTAATTCAACTGCATCCTTGAGTTTTTTCTTAGCAATGCCTTCAATTCTCTTCGCTTCTTCTTCAGCTCTCCTTATTATTTCTTCAGCCTCCTTCTTAGCTTTAGCTAATGCCTCCTCATAGTCCCTCATCAATGCATCCATGGGTAGAGGCCTAGCCATTATTTCTTCAGCCTTCCTCCTAGCTTCTTCAATAATTCTATCAGCCAGCTTCTTCGCTTCACTCAATATCCTATCTATTTCGGCCTCAACTTCCTCAATGCTTATGTCCTCGGCCAACTCTCTGCTTCCTCAAAACTACATTCTTAATAGGGTAGGGGAGTAGTTCTTTATAAATTTGTACCCACTACTTTACTCAGGGGTGTTTATGGCTAAGTTCAGGTTCGGCCCTGCGGGCAAGCCTTTGAGCTATCGCGGAAGTACTCAGGGAGTACCTGGATTTCTCAGGGGGATTGGCCTCAACGCCTTTGAGTATCAGGCTGTTAGAGGAGTGAGGATAAGTAGGGAGCAGGCTGAGGAGCTTGGTTTAGAAGCCTCTAGAAACGGCGTTCTCATAAGCCTTCATGCACCATACTTCATTAACTTGAGCAGCTTGAACGAGGCTACTTTAAGGGCAAGCATTGAGAGGCTTTGTGAATCAGTGAGAGCTTCAATGCATATGAGTGCGTACATAGCCGTATTCCACCCAGGCTACTACAAGGGCTCTACTCCTAGAGAAGCCCTCAGTAGAGCTATAAGCGCCCTTAAGAAAGTCGAGGAATTTAGGGATAGCATTAATGCAACAAGCGTCTGGCTTGGGCCTGAGACTGTTGGCAAA
>CALKYD010000070.1 GCA_938003605.1 uncultured Sulfolobales archaeon
CTCTAAAAGATGTTACCCAAGCTCCAGTTATTTCAAATGCTGCACCCTCCTTTAATGAACCAGCTGCCTTACCCCACAGAGTTGTTTTCACTCTCCCACTTTCATCGCCTACAACTGCTTCACTAATAGTTCTCGGGCCTTTCTTAGTCTGTATAACTTTCGGCGGCTCAACTTTAATTACTCTAACTAGGACGCGCACGTTCTCAGTACTCGGTTTTAAGTTCTTAATAAGAGTTCTATCTCCGACATTCATGTAATTCAAACTCCGCTTCAATCCATATATGGGGCTTACTTTGTATACACAGGTATTTAAATTCATAGCGTTGCCGCAACCCCCATGGAGGCAGTAATGAAATCACATTCTTAAGCCATCAGATGCGTAGGCTTTCGAAGCTAGCTCAAGCTGCGTTCTATGCAGCAGGCATTTAGTGGATTGCAGTGAGTGGAAGAGCATTCGGGCACTAGGCTCCCAGCAATTCACTGCGCAGTGAGGAAGCCTGGAATAATGAAAGCACCAGTGGATGAGGGCCGGGTAGCGTTAGCCTCAACTAGGCCTCATGCCCCATCGGTGGGCAGGTGATTCCGAGAGTAGGGCCAACCCCGCTAGCAGAAACACAAGTAACGGCGAGTACTGTTAGCGAGGAGATCCTTCTCACTTCATAGATTCTAAGCTACGTAGCCTTATTATAGATATGCGTAGCTCCTCTCCCCTAGTCCCCATTGAGGGCTCAAGCTCTTAACGCATGCACTGATCGCTAAATACTTCAGTGCCTCCATAAATCTCTGGAAAATACCCATACGGGCTTCCCACTGAAGCCTCTAGCAACTCTTCGTTAATTAATGGAGGTGTGGGCAGATCCGCAAAAGAAGCTAGGTGTAGTTTCTGAAAAAGCCTGCTTTACCTACTTTCCCCACCCATTTGTATAATGATACGTGTTGTTGCCTAAAGAGTGCTCAATGCATAGCATTTGGCTGAATGAGCATGCTAAGGCTTTCACTGTTTGCTACAAAGTTAGTACGTGAAGTACTTAAGGAAGCGGGGCGGACAGTATTAAGGCGTTAATTGTTTGGCAATAGTATTGAGTCCCCGCCGCCAAGCGCTTGTATAGGCGATCACTCTTCTTCAGCTTCCTCCTCTTCAATAATGATTCTAGAGGGCTTCACTTTCGATGATTCACGATGATTCTTCAAGTGTTGAATCAAGTCTCTTGCTGTAAAGAAGAATACGTAGTTCAGTGAACTCCTGCCTCTAATGCCCTTCTTTCCCTCGTTTAAGCAAGTAGATGCAGCATCTATACAGACAGGACATGCAATCATTCCAGTTATCCTATCCCTACAAGTCCTAATTCTCACTCCCTCATACTCTATAAATACGGCCTCCCACTTAGGCTCCCAAGTAAGGCTCATGCCATGCCGCGCTCTACACAGCTCTACGTACGTATAATTGCAGGCCACTGACTTATATATGGATGGAGGGATAGGCTGTGGGAAAAGTAAATAATGTACTCTCAACATTTCAGCCAATTGAATTAAAGGGGGCTCTGAGTTGGACATAGTTAGCTACCTAAAGGACCTCATAGCATCCTACGGAGTTTTGGGAGTATTCCTAGTTTCACTGTTGAGCAACTCAATACCGTACGCATACATGCCGTACTTAATCCTAGTACTACACTACTCTGCAGCCGTCACTGATCCAGCCACTAGGCTAGCTATCGCTACAGCTAGCGCTCTAGGCGCAACTATAGGTAAGCTCGTAATATACTATGTTGGGAGAGCCACTAGAGCTGTGTTAAGCGATAAAGCAAAGAAAGCCACTAGGCTATTCTCTCAAATAGCTGGGAGAAGCCTGTTCATTGCTGTATTCCTCTTCGCATCTCTACCGCTCCCAGACGACGTACTCTACATTCCATTGGGCTTAAGCAGCTACAATGCTATTGCCTACATGATGGCAGTATTCATTGGCAAGCTAATACTTGCTGGAACCATAGTTTACTTTGGAGCTCTAGCCAGAGAGCTCCTAATTGAGTCTCCATACATAGACAACGTGTACTTATCGACGGCACTGCTTGTAGCAACAACTTTAGCCTTCAGCTATGTAGTGATAAGCATAGACTGGATGAGCATAGCGGCTGCGTATAGCGATAAGGGCTTTACTGCAGGCCTAAAGTACTTCCTCAATGAATTGCTCAGAGTACTTGGATTAATGAAGCTCAAGAACTCCCTCTCTAGCAGGAGGAGTGTTTAAGCATGGTGGTCACTTATATGCACGTGATCCTTGAATAAGGCTATGGCCTCTCTATAGTAGAACTTCCCTAAAACTTCCTCCCTAAAGACTTCATCCGGCCTACCGAATACATACATAGATCTATTGATTAAGAGCACGTAATCTGTGTAGGGCTGAAGTATCGATGGCTCGTGGCTAGCCACTAAGACCACTTTATCCCTCTTGAGTCCACCTATAAGCCTAGCTATATCAAACCTACCCCGAAGATCTATTGATGCCAAAGGCTCGTCCAGTAGCAGTACTGAAGGATTGTTTAACAGAGCTCTAGCAATAATGACTCTCTGCACTTGCCCGCCTGAAAGACTCCACAAAGGCTTATTCCATAGATCGTGTGGAAGCCCAACCGACTCTAAGGAGTACTCTGCTTTCTTAAGCAAGCCTGCTCTATCAATAGATCTAAGGGATCTATTGCTTGCGCGCAGCGTTAATTCAAGGAGCTCTATGGGGGTCACTGGATACTTATAGCTGGAGTTAAACGAGTGCACTTGTGGAACGTAACCAATGTATTTCCCAGCTTTACCAGGATCTCCAGTTACATCTATTTCTGAAACAAGCACTCTTCCACTGAAGGGCTTAATTAATCCAGCTAATGCCTTAAATAAAGTTGTCTTACCAGCTCCATTTGGCCCAAGTACTTGTATTAGCGAAGGTGAGTTAACTGAGAAAGAGACCCCTGATATAACTACATCACTGCGGTAGCCTGCAGCAAGATCTTCGACACTTATGCTGGGCAAGGCCTTGCTCACCTTGTGTACACTCTATGTAAAATTTTAAAATAGCTGTGCACAAAATAAGCTTATCGGTGGTTGAACTGAAGGCCTTAGTCAATGTAGTTGTTTTAGCACTACTAGTCTCAGCAGCTATTGCTCAACAAGCCTTAAGTCAGGCAGTAGTTGAGGATGGCTTAGACATAGTTGTTACTTTCACATACTTAGGGTTTGACGTAGAGCAACTGGCTTGCAGCAGCGATAGAGTAATAGCCCTTGTCCCAAGCGGCGTCGACCCCCATGAATACCAGCTGACTCCAGCAGACGTGGAATTGCTTAGGAATGCAGACTTAGTTATTTCAACAGCCCATACGCCGTTTGAATTGAATATAAGGGAGCTGGTGAAATCAGGTGAAGTAAATGCTTCACTGATCGAAGTGCCTAACATAGATGGTGTAAGAAAGCTAGTGAATCCATCCACGGGCTCACTGAACCTCCACGCCGTAACTTACGATCCACGCAACTACGCCCTCTTCCTAGCTAAGCTGGCTGAAGAAATGTCCCTTCACAGGCCTAGCTGTAGGAGCCTCTACTACTCAAAGCTAGTTCAAGTATTAACGAAGCTTGTTGAACTAACTAGCTCAGCTAGAGGGGTAAGTGGGCTAGCTGTTGGAGAGTCTCCGCTGATTCAATACGCTGTAGAGTGGCTTGGCATAGAGGTAAGAAGCTTTGTACTCATGGAGCACGAGCTTATGTCTCCTCCAGGCACTCTAAAGAATATTGAGGACAGCGTTAAGAGAGGAGTAATCGACTACATAATAGTAATTGAGGGAAGCAGTAGCACAGCACACTCATACCTTACTGACTTAGCTGAGAAATACAATAGGACTGTCCTAAGGATTCCATCGCCTTTGTCTGAAGGAAGTACTTTAAGTAAGCTAGCTAAAGTAGTTGAGCAAGTTAGTGAAGTAAGCCAGGTAAGGCAATGCAGTACGGTTACTCAACAACCCGTGAGACTCTATGAACTATGGGAAGTAGTTGCTGTAGCGCTAGCAACTGCTGCAGCTGCAGCCACGGCTGCACTTGCGTTGGATCGTTATTTAGCCAAGAGGTGAGCGGGGGATGAGGCTTTCCTCAATAATGATCTTTCTCATTCCACTACTGACTGCTTCCTACATATTCATGGGGTATAGAGTTCAGTGGCTAATATCTATGTACTTGATAGGGCTAACCTATGGTTTCGCAAGTGCATTAGTATCTACTAGGAAGCTATACTTCCTAGCAGAAGCAGCTCCTCACTCAGCTCTACTAGCAGTAGTTGCGTCCATAGCTCTATCTACAGTGACTGGCTTCGATGAACTGGCTGCAGCGACTTTAATTGGATTAGCCCTCGTGTGCTCCATATGCTACTTCATTCACAGAGGCGTAGACCAGGACGTGGCTACAGCTGTGTACGTATCGGCTACTGCATCACTGAGCGTAATATCGATGTACTTCGTTATGGCTAGGGCTGCAAGAGTTGTAGAAATAGCTTCATTAATGATTGGAGATCCTCTTTTAATGACTCATAGAGATCTCGCTTACCTAATGCTTGTAGCTGTAGTAGTGATAGCCCTATCTTCCTCTACCTATAGGGGGAACGTAGTGGTAGGAGTGGATCCAGAGTACTCTAAGCTAATGGGGGTGAAGGTGTGGCTCTATGATTTAACAACCTTCATTGTAATAGGCTTGACTTCCATAGGACTCCTCAGGGCAGTCGGCTACATCCTAGAGCACATACTTCTACTAGTCCCAGCAGCTATAGCTATTAACTCCCACAGCTCTAGCGAAGCATTGAAGCTGGCCGTCTCTTCATCTGTTTTTGCAAGCATAGCTGGATTACTGGCATCAATTGCCGTTAACGTAGCTCCCTCAGGCGCTATAGGGCTAGTACTACTACTTATATACGTCACATCCTCAATAGTACGGGGCAGGGGAGCCTAGCCTTGCAAAAGGTTAGATTTGGAGTATCCATACCGATGGAGCTAGCTAGAGACGTTGATGAAATATCTGAAGCCTTAGGCGTCGATAGATCCATGGTAGTGAGGAAGGCTCTTGAAGATCACGTGAGCTTGTATAAGCATAGCACTATTGAACACGACTGCACTGGAATACTAGTGGTTTTCTCAAGGGAGGAGACTCCTGCTGAGATCTCTAGAGTCATTGATGAATTCAAGGACCTAGTCGCCAACTACAGCCACAGCCACGTGAAGTGCGGCTGCATGAACGTAATAATTGTCCAGGGGCCTTCGTGTAGAGTTGTTGAGCTCCATAAAAAGCTGCATAGCCTAAAGCTATCAGTTAGATTCATTCCAGTAGGGCATGATTAATGAGTTAGCCCTCACTCACTTCCCTCTCCTTCTCTCCCTCTCCTCCTCAGGAGCCTCTATGGCCCTCACTCCAACCCCCATGAGTTTCCTCAACACTGAGTCTATGAATTTAACGTGGCAGCCCCTCTGGCCTACGAAAGCTCCGTAAGCGCTGCCTTGGACTTTCACAGCCAGATCTGGGCCCATGAAGTCTACGTCAACTACGTTCTTGAGTATCCAGCTAACTGGGTGTATTGCTCTAATCAACTGCTTTAAGTCCAGTGTTAGCTCTATCGCCCTAAGCTTCAGCCCTGTGTCGGCTTCGATAGCTCCTATTCTCTCACCTCTTTTACCTATAAGCCTGCCTATGTAACCCTCCTTAACTACTATTAATGCGTCTGGAGCTGCTTCACTAGTTATGTCAAACCTCTTCTTTTCATCAATGAATTCAGCTACAGTAACTATGTCTGCGTCAGGTGCTTTAGCTCTAGCTGCATCAATTATGCTTCTCTCTGAGTCGCTGAGAGACCTGCTCCTCATCCTAGCTTCAAGAAGTAGCTTTATGCCACGCCTAGCTCCAGGCCTAACTACGTCCTTTAATCCAAGATCTATTACTCTAGCCTTCTCCTCTCCCAAAAGTACTTCCCTAACTATTGAAGCCCCATCTCTCGTTAACAGTGGTTTCTGGAAGACTGGGTCTCCTGCAACTATGAACTTGCTGTTGCTTCCAATCCTCATAAGCAT
>CALKYD010000071.1 GCA_938003605.1 uncultured Sulfolobales archaeon
GTAGCTGCCTACTCATACTTAAAGTATGAAGGCTATGAGGGACCGTTAACGGATATACTTGGCTACCCTGCTCCAGAAGCCTCTGTGCCATTCCTGGCTTCAGTAGTTGCAGGCAATGCTATTGTAGCAATAGTGCTTGGCGTAACGTACTTCCTATGGTATGTAAATACTGTAGTCCCATCATGGGTGGCGGCAGTCAGAGGGTTCTTCTCAATGGCTTTCGACAGAGTTCTGCCTGAGAAGCTTGCTGAAGTATCAGCTAAGTGGGCTGCGCCAACGTGGGCTAATCACTTAACTGCGTTGCTAGCAGCCTTTGGAGCATTAATGACCTATATGGAGAACATGGGTTCTGCTTTCGCAATAGCACTCATATCATTCATAGACTTCAGCAGCCTTATATTCATATGGCCTGTTGGCTTAGCGCTAATGCTCATACCTTGGTGGAGGCCTGAGTTGTTTAAGAGAATGACTTTCCCATCAAGAGTCTTCGCTTCAGTAGTTGGCGCAATAGTGTTTGGAGTAGGCTGGTTCTTCATGATCTTAACTGCGTACAGCGACCCGCTCATAGTGATGGTTAACGTGGCCGTTGGCTTAATAGGATTAACTACGTTTGTAGCTATGTCAGCTAAGAACAGGGCTAGGGGCATAGAGCCCGAGAGAATATATGCTCAAATACCTCCAGCATAGCGTTCAGGTGGTTTAACTGAGGAGAATATTTTTCTCAGTCGACGTCCACGGCTCAACTATTGTGTGGAGGAAGTGGATTAGGGCAGCTGAAGAGTATAGAGCTGACGTCTTAATACTTGCCGGAGATCTAACTGGCAAAGTGCTTGTGCCAATAGTCAAGCGTGCTGACGGAACTTTTACATCAAGATACTTCGGGAGGAGGTGGGTCATGAATGCTGAAAGTGAGGTAAGGGAGTTTGAGGAGAGGCTTGAGGGAGCGGGCGCATACTACGTTAGAGTTGATGAGGGGGAGCTCGAGGAACTGAAGGGTAGTCCAGACTTAGTGAACAAACTCATTAATGAAAAAATGGTTGAGAGGCTTAGGCTCTGGCTGCAGTTCTTAGTGAAGCGCGTGGACGTTAAGAAAACTATGACTGTAGTCATGCCTGGCAACGATGATGAGCGTTCAATAGATGGCGTTATAATGGAGTTTGAGGATTATGGAGTGATCTACCCATTGGATAAAGTCATTGAGATAGAGAAGCACGAAGTAATATCATCACCCTACGTCAATCCAACTCCATGGAGTACTCCGAGGGAGATGGATGAGAGGGACCTTGAGAAATACCTTGAAAAGCTAGTGTCGAAACTCAGGGATCCACGTACTTCGATCCTGAATTCACACTGCCCACCCCATGGCACACACTTAGACCTTGCTCCAAAGCTCGACAAGAACTTAAGGCCTGTGTTTGTAGGAGGGATGCCTGAGTACGTGCATGTGGGGAGTAAGGCTGTAAGAAAGATCATTGAGAGACACAAGTTCCTAGCAGGCCTCCACGGGCACATCCACGAGTCGGGAGGCATGGATAGGCTTGGGAACACAGTAGTTCTTAACCCAGGCAGTGAGTACAGTGAGGGCGTTTTAAAAGGGTTTATTATTGAATTGAGTGAGGGGAAGTTAGTGAATTACTGGAGAGTTGAAGGATAGGTGAGCGGCATTCATAGAGCTGTAGTGCTGAGTCCAGAGGACTTCGTTAAGGAATCCATGAGCATAGTTGAGAAAGCTGAGAGGAAAGGAATAGTGCTGAGGATACTTGGTGCCTGCGCTGTATACATTCATTCACTTCACGAGCCTAACTCTATAAGTATTTATACTAGGCTTGAGAGGCTTGCAGGCAATCAATTGTTCACAGACTTAGACTTAGTTGGCTACAGTAAGCAGAGGAAGCATATAATAAAGTTCTTTGAGGAAGAGCTTAAGTTTAAGTACGATCCATTGATTAAAGCCTTGTTTGCAGGTAAGAGGCTCATATACTACCACCCATTGGATCTTTACCATGTAGACGTCTTCTTCGATAAACTGGAGTTTAACCACGACGTAGTATTTGGGGATAGTCCTGGGAAAGGTAGGTTAGAGCTAGATTATCCAACCATAACTTTAGAGGACTTAGTGCTTGAGAAGCTTCAAATAACTAAGATCAATAAAAAGGACTTAGTGGACCTAACAGTACTACTACATGGACACGATGTCTGCAGCGCTAGGGGGAGGGAGTGCATAGATGGAGATCATATAGCTACAACGCTATCAGATGACTGGGGCTTCTGGTATGATGCAACAACAAACTTAGGTAGACTACTGAACTTCGTTAACTCTAAAGTCAATGAAGGAAAGTTGAGTACTTCAGAGAAAGAAGTCGTAGAGTCTAGGGTGAACAAATTACTAAACATTATTAATGAGAAGCCTAAGACTAAGAACTGGGTCAAAAGATCTATTGTAGGAGTAAGCAAGCCTTGGTATAGGGAAGTAGAGGAAGTCGTTAGATAAAAAGATTTTTAGCTAATAGCTTTCGAAACTTGTCTAAGGGAGAGTACGCAGGGAAAACTCTGCGGCTCCCCCTCTACTTCTGAGATACTGGAATCCACGCTCTATCAAAGAATATGTTCTTGGATGTCGCACTTAACGGTATTCCAATCACTACGTCTGCCTTAAGGAGCCCGAGTTCCTTTGCAGCAACGCCTACTGTAAACATTACTCTATTATCTACATTCAGTATTGAGGCTGTTTTTACTGCTGAACCAATGGCTATCCCTAAGTTAAGTAAGTTTAGGACAAAGTTTTCAGTAACTCCAAGTTCTTCAATCAACTTATTGAATCCTATGTCGATGAATCTGCATCCAATTAATAATACTGCAATGCTGTTCCTAACGCCTCTTGCATCCCTTATGAAGAGGTCGCCGTATTCGGAGGCCAATTCCTCCATTTTATTTGCTAAAGCCTCCAGCTCCCCCTTTTCATAGACTACCTTTATCAATACATTGTCTACTCCGCGTGCTTTAGGAGCTGTTTTAGCAGATACAGCCATAAGCTTTGCAGCTAGCAGCACTGACTCACGCAATAAATCCTCTTCACTCAACGTGCTTCACCATTAAAGACTAATGGTGTGGATTAATTAAAGCTTATTACACAACTGCTCTACTAAGACATGTATGTAGAACATATTCTGGTGAAAGGCTTGAAGAGCTTCTCTCTAAAGTACTCAAATGTGCGACTCTACTTTGGCGAAGGAGCTCTCAGCAATGCGGCATGCTTCCTCAAAGGCTTTGAGAAGGCATGTGTAGTGACAAGTAGATCTGCTGCAAAAGTATCCGGAGCCCTTAGCGACGTAGATAAGTTGCTTAAGGAGCTTGGAGTGCAGTACTTCGTATATGACAAGATCTCCCCTAATCCTTGGGCTAGTCAAGCAGAAGAGCTTGGCCACTTGCTCTGGAGCGAGGGAGTAGACTTAGTCATAGCTATAGGGGGTGGGAGCGTTATAGATGCTGCCAAAGTAGCATCGATCATAGCTCTCAGTGGAAGCAGAGTAATAGACTATGTTTCAGGGAGGAAGCATAAGAGAATGCTGCCCCTCCTAGCAGTAAACCTCACACACGGGACGGGTAGTGAAGTAAATAGGTATGCAGTCCTCACATTAGATGACTCTAGGGAGAAGCACGGAATTAATTCAAGGTACCCTGAATTAAGCATAGATGACCCTAAGTACACTGTAACTCTCAGTAAAGCTCAAACAATTTACACAACCCTAGACGCCTTCTACCACTCATATGAGGCAGCTACAGCAACTACGGCTAACCAATTAGTGGATACCTTATCTAGAGAAGCCATATCCATAGCAGCCTCAAAGCTGCCTGAACTAATTAACGATCTTGGCAACGTAAGCCTTAGAGCGGATGTCCTCTATTCATCAATGATAGCTGGAATAAGCATCGATCTATCATCTACACACATAGTGCATGCAATAGAGCACGCTGTCAGTGGGCTAGAGCCTAAGCTGCCTCATGGTTGTGGACTTGGGATTCTTGGACCTAGAGCAGCTTACTACATTCACAAATCAATGCCTGAGAAGTCAGTTAGACTCCTTAAATCCATAGATCCGGGGTTAAAGCCTTTGAGTGAACATGCAGAGAGGGCTTCTAAAGCAATACAACTCTTTCAAGAATCTGTGGGATTTAATGAGAGGCTCAGTGATTACGGCTTCACCGATAAAGACGTCGATAGAGTCGTTGAATACACTTTAAGGAGGCTGAAGTACATGGTCGCTGACACTCCATTCAATGTAACGGAGGACGTTGTTAGGGACATTTTCCTAAGCTCTCTCTAACGCATCTCTCAATTAATTGAGCCATGTATGAAACAGCTCTCATCACCTCAGGGGAAATCTTGAGGCCTAAGCTCACATTCTTGGCTTGAATCCCCAGGATAACTGTCTCTAAAGCAGCTCCATGACTCTGCAGGATCTTTATAACGGCAGCCACGGGCACGTTATGCGTTGTCACGAGGAACTCACTGCTTAACTCGCTTAAATCATTGATCACCACTATGTCTCCGGGATGGGCATTCGGAACTACTACTGCGTCTACTATAGCCACTCTCCTAGCGTTGCTGTTAACGAGTTCTCCAATGCAGTTCTCCAACCCGTATTCACATACTACTGCGGAAAGCCCTCTTTTCACTAGCTCTCTGCAGAGCTCTAGACCGGCTCTATCATCCTGTCTTAGTGGGCTTCCGATGCATGTAATTAAGTAGCCCTCTTTAACGTAGCGGCAGACTTCTTCCTCTAAGGCCCCACTGTACTGAGTGAATAATTTCATAACCCCAGCTTCACCAAGACTTTATCAGCTAAGCTCAGGACTTTACTGAAGAAGGAAGTGCTTTTAAGGGCTCTCACGTCTCCAATAGATCTCTCAATGAATGGGTCGTAAGGTATTCTGCCAATTAGTTCTACTCCATACTTGACGACGAGATCCTTGATCGCGCTTTCCTCACCGACCACCATGTTTTCAACGACTCCTACTGCTCTAACTCTGCTTTCACTAAGTACTCTCAGCAATTTTTCAACTGAAGCTATTGCTAGCTTACTTGGAGTAGCTACTATTAGAGGCCTTGGCTCATTTATGTAGCTAATCACGTCTAGCACTTCATCGGATATCCCTGGGGGAGTATCTATGAGCAACAAGTCTAGTTGGCTCCAGATAACTGTAGCCAGGATTTCCTTAATAGCTTCATCAGCATCCCTCCCCCTTAGGGGCAGGGGGTTACCACCGCTGTAGTAACATATAGTCATGAACTTTACTCCGTTAGTTAGCGGCGGTACTACTCCCTTCTCCTCGAGAGGCCTTAATTCGCTGAGCTTTACTCCTAGAACTATGTGTGAAGAAGCATTAGTTACATCAAGATCCAGTAAGCCCACCTTACGCCCTCTCTCAACAAACGCTAAGGCCAGTGATGATGCGATCAGAGTCTTACCTACTCCCCCCTTAGGGCTCATTACTGGAACAACTGCCTTAACTTCCTCCATTCTTTTACCAATGATGAGCAGCCTAGGATCCACTGCCTTCCCCCTCTTCAAGCACTACTTCCACTACCTTCACCCCCCTGCCGCTCAATAAATCGTAGTCCCTTGAATTGCATCTAGGGCAGCTAACGTAGGAGTGGATGACTTCAGGTATGAAGTGAATGCTTTCACTTACTTCAGGCCCGAGCGATTCGAGCGAGGGACTCCACTCAAAGCTGCACTTCCTGCACTTCAACAAGATCTCTTCATTTAAGTACTTGAGTTCATCAACCACTACACTGCCCTCATTTAACAACTCTCTTAGTGCAAAGTCGAAGATCTCTAAGTCAATGGACTGCAGCCTGCCTATGGATAAAGCCAGTCTCTTCACTTTCCTCCCCTTGGAGACTCTCGCTACATACGTAGCAATTGATTCAGCTAAAGCCCACTCATGAACCATGCTCTTCCCCATGCTACAGGAGGTTCCTCGAGATACTTATCTTTAAAGTCCGTGATTGACTTAGGAACTCATTGCTTTTGCGAGCGGAGGGAATCAAGCTCTATATCCATTAGTAGAGGCGGGTTTTCAGCCCATATCCTGCACGTTCCCTCACTGCCGACCATGCATGGGCCCACGGGGTTTTCAGGAGTGCAGGCCTTCATGAACAGCGGGCAGTCGGTGGGCTTGGCTAATCCCAGGACTACTTCACTACACCTACAGCCCGGTACTACGTCTTCAACATTTGCTGAGTCCTTTAAGCCCAGCTGGTCTGCAGCATCGTACTCCCTGTACTTGTCCTTAAAGACCGCCCCGCTTTCCTTAACTACCCCTATGCCTCTCCAGTAGGAGTCCACTTTCTCAAAGACTTCATTAATAGCTCTCAATGCATAAGTGTTTCCACTGGGTTTAACTACTCTAGCGTATTCATTGATTAAAGCAGGCCTACCGGTTAATAGCTGCTTTAAAACTATTAGTACAGCCGCTAGGACGTCCACGGGCTCGAATCCAGCAACTACAGCAGTAACTCCATAGTCGCGGGGTATGAAGCTCCAAGCATTTGATCCTATTATTGTTGAAACGTGGCCGGGAGCTATTACTCCACTTAAATTTACTTCCCTAACTTCATCAAATAGGTATTTTATTACT
>CALKYD010000072.1 GCA_938003605.1 uncultured Sulfolobales archaeon
GGTATGTAGGGTATTTGAGGCTTCTTCCTTGAAGTAGAGTACGTAATTAACTTAAGTGAGCGTGCATCTAGGAGCACTGCTACTCCAATTACTTCATTCCTAGAGTAACTTGCATCCACTCCACTTACATAAGTCAATTCACTTAGATCTATGTCTGGATATTCGTCAAGCTCTCTTAAAGCCTTCTCTCCAAGCAGTTCCTGAAGCTTCCTCGCTCTTTCAACGTCTATCAATAGGCTACCTCTTAAACAGCTTCTCCTCCAAGCTGTACCCAGTACTTGTGATCACTAGTGTGTCAACTCCATCGCCTGACACTGCGTCTCTCTCTATGGCCTCCATGACTGCTTTTACAGCCAGCTCCTTTGCTTCACTGACACTCACGTCGTCTCTGTATGCTGGCTCAATTAACCCCATAGCTATTGGAGCTCCTGTTCCAGCAGCAACGTATTTGTCCTCTATAAGGCTTCCAACAGGGTCCAGTAAGTATACTCTCGGCCCACTTTCATCAATGCCGCTAACTACTGTCTCTACGTAAAATGGCAGTACTTTATATGAGAATAGGAGTACTGATAAGTACTTTGCGAGAGATCTTACGCTTATGGGCTTACCTACTTCAGTTTCATAGTGCTGGGCTTCAAGCCTAAGCACTTTCAATAACCTCTCCATGTCTCCATAGATTCCTGCAAACCCTACTCCAATAGTATTAGTTACTGGGTGAACTTTTCTAGCAGCTTTACTTATGATGAAACCTCCGTAGGAAAGCCTCTTTTCACCAGCTATAATAACTCCATCCCTCGCCCTAATGGCTACAATAGTTCCTCCAATAATTCCCTCACTCAATACTCTACCCCCGCGGTACCTTAACTAAGGGGACATGGGGTAATAAAGGTTGTCGCTGTAGTGAAGGATTCAAACAGTTTCAGCCAACTCCTCCCCCAGAATTCAGTGAAGCTCACTAGTTAAAGCAGCTTAGTTAAGGAGAGAACC
Source organism: uncultured Sulfolobales archaeon (assembly GCA_938003605.1). The sequence goes on from CALKYD010000072.1 coordinate 988, forward strand.
CTCAGGGGAGAGCGTTGACTGAATGTAGGGAGGAGGTATGGGATTACGCCAGTGGCTTCATAGTATGTGTTGACACAGGTGAAGTAGTAGATAGAATATATGATTACGGAGGCAGCAGAGCCCATGCCATGGAGTCACGTAGTAGGATGGGGTTACTTAAAGCAAGGACGGGTTACTCACGGAATTACCGCAACTACTTAGCGTTAGAGAGACTAGCTAAAAGACTAACTAAGGGGAAGCCATGGCTCACAGTAAACTACGTTAAGCTCTATGAGCAGGGGAGGCTTATAAAGACTATTACGTCATTAAAGAGCACTAGCGCTGTAGGCAAAGTCATTAGTGGAGGAATCCACGTAGCGCTAGACAAGGTACTTGAAGTAATTGAGGAAGTCGAACCTGCAGCACTAGCTAGAACTGAAAGAGCTAAGTACGCTTTAGCGTACATAGTTTATTTAAAGGCCTTGGGGAAATGCATGGATTTCCTGGAGCTCGCGGAGATGTTTAACGTAAGTCAAGCAACTATTAAGAGGCTTGAGGAGATCGCGAATAGAGTGTATTCTAAAGCATTCAAATCCCCGCTATTAGGAGGGCCCGTGTTTCAGAATCCTCGACTTAACTTCGCTCATAAGCCTATCTAATCCCAGGCTGCTTAGAGCCGATATCTCTATTGCTTCTATTCCCAAGTCTAACTCCTTTAGATACTCTTTTGCTTCCTCAATTTTCTCCCTCGGAGTTACATCGACTTTATTTATTGCAACAATAACTCTTTCGCCGCTTACCTCCATGACTTCCTTGAGGACGTTTAACTGTTCTCTAAGCGTATAGTAGGAGTTAGGTGAAGCATCAAGTACGTAAATGACTAAGTCAGCTAAGTGCCTTAAAGCTATTAGCGCTTTCCTCTCAACAACGTTCCTCTCAACAATAGGCCTATCAAGTACTCCTGGAACATCTATGAAAACTACTCTTACATCATTTACAGTGGAGTGTCCTACCACAATGTCTTTCGTAGTGAATGGATGTGCACCCACTTTACTCTTAGCGGACGAGACTTTGTTTACTAAAGTGGATTTACCTACTTGAGGTAAACCAGCTACAACTACCTTAGGTTCACTTGCGCTAACTGCAGGCATTTTTGAAACCTCAATTAATGCATTCACTAAAGTGTTGTGAGTAGAAGTCATTCTCTTCAACAGAGAAATCATTCTCCCAGAGCATTTTCTGAAGGCTTCCCTAACTCCACTAACGCTTTCAGATGCATTGAGGTCTTCAATGCATTCATGAAGTATCTTGCGTGCAACGAGCTTCCTCGACCTATAGCGCTTAATTAATTCAACTGGATCGAGATCGCTGATCAATTTAAACATTTCAACGTAGAAGCCTCCTAGACTAACTAGTGTTACAAGAGCTTTTTCAGACTTAGATAGCTCAGACAATATAGTGCTTTGCACTATGCTCAGCTTCCTAAAGCTCCTTAAGCGCTCCCTAACGACGTCGTCCCTATGCTTAATGCTGCCTAAGTCTATTTTCCTAACTCTCCTACCAATGAATTCAATTAATTCACTTACTTTACGCGGTATGTGAGCTCTAAGGTCCTCTGGTACAGGCACTTTAAACAACCAGCTTAGGCCCTCTGTAGCTATGGCTGAAAGAAGTAATAAACTTCGCCAAGAATATCAATGGGTGCTAAGCTCAGTAAAAGTATTTAACCTAAAGTTGTTGTGTGAGTGCTCACGAGGTATAGGCTATGTCCATACATGACGGCGACTTCATACTACTAGACTACGTTGCTAAAGTAAAGGAGACGGGGAACGTAGTTGATACAACTATTGAAGATGTTGCGAGGAGGGAGGGAATATATGACTCAAGTAAGACCTATGGACCCATACTAATAGTAGTTGGACGTGGGTGGATTGTTAGAGGCGTTGAGGAGGCCTTGAAGCAGTTGGAGCCTGGCGCAGAAGCAGAAGTAGAGGTTCCACCAGAGAAAGCTTATGGAGACAGGGATCCAAGTAAAGTAAAGATCCTTAGCTTAAGGGAGTTCAGGAAGAGGGGCTATGAAGTCAGCGTTGGAGATGTAGTTGAGTACGGAGGCTCAACAGGGATCGTTAAAAGCATCAGTGGTGGAAGAGTAGTAGTCGACTTCAATAACCCATTGGCTGGAAAAACGCTCGTATATAGACTTA
>CALKYD010000073.1 GCA_938003605.1 uncultured Sulfolobales archaeon
GGGAGTTTGTAAAGGAGAGAGGAGCCAGCGTCTGGGTTAACCCCAATGAAGCCCCTCACTTAATAATTAACGACTGGTGGCCCACATACTCCTCACCCTATGAATACTACTACATATTCCACAAGGACGACAAGGAGTGGAACTGGGCTGGCTACGAAGACGATGAGTACTCTAGAATAATAGATGAAGCATTCGTGCTTGAAGGAGTGGATTGGGCTAAATCCATGGAGCTCTACAAGGAGGCTGCAGAAACGATATTCATCAATGCTATAGCCATCAATTTATGGGATATGGTGCACATATACGTATATGATGGAGGTAAAATAGCGTTTAGAGAAGAAGCCTTTAACCCTCTTTACTCCTACGTGATCTTCTTCCAGTACGTTGAGGTGAAGACTTAGGGAATGGGTATAACGCTAAGCTATGTGGTTAGGAGAGTAGTCTTTTCAATAGCTGTAGTCCTCGGCATATCAATAGTAACCTACGCATTCATATACCTAGCCCCCGGGGACCCAGCTTACGTATGGGCCGGCAGGCCTAGAGGACCTCTAGCTAGTGAAGCTATAGCTAGGGCTAGAGTTGAACTAGGCCTAGACCAACCTATTTACATGCAATTCATCCTACACGTTCTAAGATTCTTCAGCGGCAACTGGGGTTTATCTATTCGATTTAAGCAAGGCATTTTCCCACTAGTTATGAGGAACTTCGCTAGTACACTAGAGCTACTGCTAGTAAGCTTCATTATATCGATACCCATTGGGCTTTTCCTCGGAATACGCTCATCCCTCTACAGGGGGAGTAGAACTGATGTAGTCATAAACTCCCTATCCATAGTTCTTTCAAATACTCCTCGTTTTTGGATAGGCCTAGCCATACTTCTGGCATTCACTTCACTCAACATTCCAGCCTATGGCAGGATATCTGATAGCTTTAGAGGAGAGCTTGTTGAGCGTGTTGGACTATACTTAATTGATAGCTTGCTTCAAGGTAGGTTGGACATATTCCTAGACGTCCTTATAAGGATCATTCCTCCAGCACTAGCGCTATCCCTCTACCCCATTGGGGCAATAGCTAGAGTGACTAGAATAAGCCTATCGGAGGCCCTTCAAGAGGAGTTTGTCAGGGAAGCCGTATCCCTTGGATTGCCCAGGAAAACAGTGGTCTATGGATATGCGTTAAGGGGGCTTATACCCAGCTTAGTGCAAGCAATTGGGCTATTCTTTTCATACAGCCTCATAGACGCTATGGCTGTTGAGTACGTCTTTGGGAGAGAGGGCTTAGGCTATCTATTAGTGAAAGCTATTCCAGCAAACGACTTCCCACTAGTTACTGCAGCCCTCGTAATAGTTGCATTAGTGTACGTAGTTACCAACACTGCTGCAGACATTGTGCAAGCATTAATAAATCCTAGGGTGACTATGTAGTGACCAAGAGAGCTCTTAAATCAATGAATGCACTAGCTTTTTCAACTAATGTGTGGAGGAAGAGGGCTACGTTTAGAATAGGATTAGTGATGACTGCCTCCATTCTATTGGCGGGAGCTGCTGGAAGCATACTTCCACTAATATATGGCTGGGACATAGGCTTTAGAGTAGTTGGTGAAGGCTTCCAGCCCCCTTCATTAAGGCACTTATTTGGAACAGACGATCTTGGGAGAGACATGTTTATAAGAGTGCTAATGGGGGCCTCTAGGGCTTTGGCTCAAACAACTATAGTGGTAGTTCTAAGCCTCTTAATAGGCCTATTCGTTGGAGCATTAACAGCGTACTACAAGGGTTTTGTCGAAAAGGCTTTATCTTACGTTACTGAGCTCTTCCTAGCAATACCTAGCATTCTACTAGCACTAGTTTTCGTCATATTGTTCGGGCGCGGCGCCCTAACTGTTTCCCTAGCCCTTGTCGCAAGCTGGTGGTCTTGGTACAGTAGGTTCGCGTATCTACAGGCTAGAGCAGTAAGGGACTTAGACTTCGTAGTTTTAGCTAAACACTACGGACTGCCGGGCATATACATAACTTTTAGACATGTTTTGCCAAACATAATGAGCCCCGTATTCATTCAAGCACTTACAGACGCTGGCTCTGTAGTGATAGAGCTAGCAACAATAAACTTCCTCGTGGGAGTAGGCGCTGCATCTATAGAAGAGCCTGACTGGGGGCTCATGCTTGGTTACGGAGTTCGATACATATTCAACTACTGGTGGATCCCTCTTCTGCCGGGATTATTCATAGTGTTCATGGCATTGGGCTTCGCCTTAATTGGAGACTCAATCTATGAAGAAGTACACCCTCAATTGAAGAGGAGGTGGAAGCTTTGGTTTTAGAGGAGTCAATAAAGTCCATTGACTTAAGCATAGGCTACGAGTATGACTATGGAGTGCTGTGGGTTGTGAATTCAATAAACATTGTTGTCTGGAGAAACACTACTTACTGCATCATAGGTGAAAGCGGGTGTGGGAAAAGCACTTTAGGTAACGCTATGGCAGGCCTTCTGCCTACATATGCTTACACCAATGGATACCTAGAAGTTGAAGGGCGCGTCGTAGTTAGAGGGGATGAAACCAACTACAATGGAGTTCGAGGAAGAGTAGTGACGAGGATACCCCAAGACCCTTCCAGCGCCTTAAATCCATATGCAACCATAGGCGAGCAGTTAGTTAAAGTAATCAAGCACCACTATGTAGCTAGAGGGGATCCGTTGGAGAAAGCTAGGGAGCTATTGAAGCTAGTTAAGTTGCCGCCGGAAGTCGTTGAATACTACCCCCATGAATTAAGTGGTGGAATGAAGCAGAGGGCTGCTGTAGCATTAGCCCTAGCCCCAATGCCTAAAGTCATTGTAGCCGATGAACCCACTAGCAGTCTCGACGCATACTTGAGGGGGGTTGTAGCTGGCTTATTGAAGAGAATTCAGAGAGAGCTCAACTTAACTCTAGTATTCATAACTCACGACATTGCATTGGCAAGCACTATATGTGACTACATAGCTGTAATGTACGCTGGCGTAATAGTTGAAGAAGGCCCTGCCCACAAGGTGTTTCAAAACCCCCTTCATCCATACACTCAACTACTCCTCAAAGCCATACCCAAGCTCGGCTCTCGAGAGGCCTTGAGCACTATCCCAGGATCTCCTCCATCACCTGCATCATATCCTGAGGGCTGTAGATTTAGGCCTAGGTGTCCAGTTGGATTTAGTGAGTGCTATAAGGCGCCTAAGCTCATTGAGGTTGAGCCCAAGCACAAGGTGTCCTGCTGGAGGTATGCTCAGTGAACAGTGGCGCTCTGCTTCAAGTAGTAGACCTCTACGTGAATTACAGAGTTGTAAGAAAGTTCACTGACATAGTGCCGAGAGTGAAGAGCGCTGTCTCCGACGTAAGCTTCACGTTAAGTGAGGGGGAAACACTCGGGATAGTTGGCGGCAGTGGCAGTGGGAAGACCACATTGCTTAAAGCTATAGCAGGCGTTCTCAAGCCATCCAAGGGCGAAGTAGTGTATAGAGGGGTGAACGTGCATGCTGTGAAAGGGGAGTTGAAGAAGAGAGTTATGACTGAAATAGGTTACGTACCCCAAGAGCCCAGCCAATCACTTGACCCCCGGATGAGGGTCTCCAGCAGTGTGACTGAGCCTTTGAGAGCTCTAGGGGTAAGCAAAAGCGATAGGTATGAGAGGGCTAGGCATATACTAAAGGTTGTAGGGCTCCCCGAGGAAGTTCTAGAGCTTTACCCAAGGGATTTAAGCATAGGAATGCTTCAGAGAGTGGCCATAGCTAGAGCGCTTGTAACTAAGCCCAAGCTAGTGCTGCTTGACGAGCCAACGTCATCCCTGGACATATCGACTCAAGCCCAGATACTCAACTTCCTAAGAGAAATGAGGGAAGTATTCAACTTATCCTACATACTAGTCACTCACGACATAAGTGTTGCAAGCTACTTGAGTGAAAGACGTGCAGTGATGTCCCATGGGACTATAGTTGAGGAAGGACGTGTGAACGAAGTGCTTGAGGAACCCCTTCACCCATACACTAAAGTACTTGTTGAAGCATTTAAGCTAGGGGAAATCGAGGAATCCCTTGAAGAAGCTTCAGCGGGCTGCCCATTCATAAACTTATGTAAGTTCAAGACTTACATATGCTTTGAAAGAATCCCCCCACAAGTAGTCGTTGGTTTAAGGAAAGTGAGGTGCTGGAGGTACAGCAGTAAGTTATGAACTCTGCATTAATGATTCTGGAAGCAGCAGTGGAGGACTTACACTACTTCGTAGAAAAGCTGCTCAACACCTCCAATGAAGCCACAGTTCTTCACATAGTGTTGCCGGGGAAGCGCGTGAGTGTTGAAGCAGGCTGCCTAAAGGAATTCCTTAAGCGGGGCTTACTGAAGCTTCACGCGCTTAGGCGTGGAAACATTGAGGAAGCCATGAAGCTATTTGTGGACGTGGATCCAAGCATACTCATACTATTTCTAGCTAATAGCTATGGACGTCTATTCATACCCTTAGCTAAGTCTAAGGGGATACCCATATACTCTTATGCACTCAACTGCCTCGACTACGTATGCGAAGGCTTTTATTCAATGAGTATCGACATATTACTGGACGCGTTAAGGAGGGAGCTTAACTACGCCAAGCGCAGGAGTCTCTGTATGGTATGGAACTGTTAAGGGAGTTGCCGGCAGTGAACAGAGGATCTCCGACTTAGCAAGGACTCTTATAGAACAAGGATATAGCCTGTATGAAGTAAGCCTTGACTACCCATGGCCTTTCGGCGAGCGGGAGTCGTTTGAAGCCCTCCTCAACACGCTTGTGGAGAATGGGGGCTCAATAGCTCTTCACGCTCCGTGGAGGGATCTAGCGCTAGCCTCCCCAATAGAGGATGTTAGGAGGGCTTCGATAGACGTGATGGTTAAGAACTTGGATCTAGTGGTGGGCAAGTACGACGTTAAGTACGTAGTCGTGCACTTACATAGCCAGACTTCAATGGGTAAGGTACTGACTAAAGCTAATTGGGATAAGGTAGTTGAGTCAGCTGTAAAGTCGCTAAGCGAGCTCAGTGAGTGGAGTAAGAGCAGGAGAGTCCCTGTTTGCGTAGAGAACATGCCTAGGGGGGCTTCATCGCACTTAGAGTTCCTATCTCAGCTCTCCAACTCTATGGAGTGCCTTGCACTAGATGTAGGCCACTTCTACGCATCCTACATAGATTTATATGAAGAACGCTACGGCGACTACTATAGTGCTCTCTCACACACCTTAAGCACTTTCAGCGAGAAAGCCAAGGTAGTTCACTTACACGATGTCGTAGTCGTTAACTCAAAGCCTTTTAAAGAAGTAGTAGACCACGTAGTTCCAGGGCAGGGGGTTTTAGATTACAGGAGGGTACTAAAGATAGTTTCGGGGTTTAAAGTGGAGAACGTAATTGTTGAAGCATTCATCGATAGCTATGGGAAGCACGTTAAGTTAAGCGATCTACCTAATTACTTGAGGGAGTACACTACTTGGGTAAAAGTATACCTCTGACGATAGGAGTTGTTGAAGCTGGAAGAGGCCCAGTAATAGGGGACATGTTTATAGCTCTAGTAGCGATCCCCTTCAATAGGCTGAAGCACTTAAAGGATCTTGGAGTAATGGATAGCAAGCTCCTAACTCCTAAAACACGCTTACAGCTAGCTCCAAGCATAATAGAGCAATCCACCGCTACGTTAATTATTGCTGCTTCCCCCATTGAAATAGATCTTTGGAACTTAAACGTGTTAGAGTGGAGGAAGATCTTGGCGGGCATGGCTGCATTAGCTATGGCTATCGATGCAAGCTCCGTTGAGAGAATAGCCATAGATATGGTTAGAGGCTTTAGGGAAAACATCGAGTACGTAAAGAAGCTTTATCCATACGCTGAAGTAATAGTTGAGGAGAAAGCAGACCGCAAGTACATTGAGGTCTCTGCAGCAAGCATTATAGCAAAGTATTACAGGGATCTAGCTATATCTGGGCTTAGGGAAGCCTACGGCGACATAGGTAGCGGCTACCCCAGAGACCCGAGGACTATTGAATGGCTGAGGAGAGCGTATGAAAAATATGAAAAACCCCCTCAAATCATTAGGAGGAGCTGGAGTTCCCTGAAGTACATAGCTCCAAAGTGGTATTTAGCTAAGAAAGCCGGGGCCCGCGGTAAGCAGAAGAGCTTGCTAGAGTTCACGCATTAATGGTTGGCAATAGGTTTAACGGAGCTCATTAATGTTAATTGAGCTAAGCGATTGATTAGCTTAAGGCATTGCTATTAACTTCATTGAGGGCTTGGGGGAGTTCATTACTAGACATTTAATGGAGTCTATTGAGTCCACGCATTCGCTGTATAGGTTCATTGAAGCAGCCCTTCCCTCAAGGACTCTGTTAGCTATGGACGTCTTAAGAGCCATCAGTGCCTTAAATCTATCATCTTGATACACGTAGTTCGTTAATAAGAGGAGTTCCCTAACTTCACTCAACAAATTCTTATTTAAACCACTTGAGGAGAGCCTAACTCTTACTCCATGCCTTACAGCTAGCTCATAAACTGGAGCAAAGCCCCCTGCTCCAGACGCCATGGTCTTCGATGGAGATACAAGTACTTCAATATTGCTTGAGTGCCTTGATATTATCTCCATCTCTCTGGAAGTTATGTAGTTTGCGTAGACCAGCTTGAACGGCTTTCCGTTGAGCAAGCCCCTATCGTCTAGGAATTCAAGGGGCCACTGCCCAGTCTTTTTCCTGAAGAGTATTGGGGTATTCTTAGTCAGCGATAGTTTTAAGTATACTTCTCCTGCATTACTTATTAATTCAATTAAATCACTTGGCTCCACGGAATCTAAGTCTATTGCTCTAGCTACCGCTGACTTGCTTGAAACAATCTTTAAGTAGATGCGCCTGCACTCCTTGGGTAAGTCTATTGAGCCTCGATCACCTGCTAGCTCTAGCTCAACAGTGGCCTCAGTTACTCCATGCGTGAGCTC
>CALKYD010000074.1 GCA_938003605.1 uncultured Sulfolobales archaeon
CTAAGCCTGTCCAGAGGCCGTTAATCCACTTAGACATCCACTCTTCTGCAGTCAGAGGCTTTGCTACAGGGCCCTTAAGTTCTCTCGCCTTGTTGAACCAGTCGCTCAACTCCTTGCACTCAATTATCATGTTCGGCCTTAGTATGGGTGCATTTGGATCGTCTAATTTAACTATGTTTAATACTCTGCCTGAGTAAACCATTATGTCGGGCCTTAAACTTACGTAAAGCTTCCAGACGGCCTTAAGGTCTCTTGTATCCTCCCATCCTATGGGTCTTGGAGCCTCTATAAAGAAGCTTACCTCCCCTCTACCAATTATTTTAACTACAGCGTTTGGAGGTATTGATCCAGCTCTTTGCTTACCGCTTCTTTCAAGAGGTATGTATCCATGCTCTGGGTATATGAGTCTTCCGCCAAGGCGCCCAATGCTGTTTAGCATTGCTGCAAACACCCATGCCTGATATAAGCTCCTCATGTTTGTCCTAAGGCTTGTAGTTAATGCAGCCCTAGACTTCTCCAAGTATTCATTGACTGTAATTCTTTTTCTAAGCAGGTCGAATGAGTATAGGAACAGCTTCTTCTTTAAGTGAGCCCGGGGATCTTTTGTGAAACTCTTAAGTTCCTTGGAGACAGTCCACCCTAAGGCGCCAACTGACTTCCCAACTTCATCAAGTGATTCCTCAAGTACTTTAATCCATTCCTGTGCTTCTCTAAGGCTCTCTAAGCTTATGAATGCATTAACTGTGTGTTCCTTTAACTTCTCCAATAGGTCTTCATGCTCTTCTTCAATAAACTTCACTCTACCATTAACTACTAGGACCTTGCTCTTCAGTAAGGCAAGCAATTCATCAATTAACTCAGCTAGCTCCAAGCACTCCTACCATTGTTGAGTAGTCAGCACTCTTTATGAATACTCATTCCACCTCTTTAAATTCATTAGTTGCCTTCTGAGGCGAAAGTACTCCTACACCTAGAGATCCAGTCATAGAGTGCTCACTCAGCTTAACACTACACATCGAGCATTCTCTAAACAACAACGCTCATCACTAAGTAAGTCAACGATAGGATAGAGTGTGGAAAACCAGCTACCTAGGAAACTAATGCTTCACTCTATTAAGCAGTAGAAGGAATTTGCCGCCGCCGGGATTTGAACCCGGGTCACGGGCTCGAAAGGCCCGCATACTTGACCGGGCTATACTACGGCGGCATACTATTAAGCCACACTTAGCTACACCTAAAAATAACTTACTTACAGAGCCTTAATTAAAGTATTTTAATCCAATCAACTAAAGTTGAAACAATTGAGCGGCGGTCGTCTAGCCTGGACTAGGACGCCGGCCTGCCACGCCGGAGATCCCGGGTTCAAATCCCGGCCGCCGCACTTGCAATCAAAGGCCTAAATCCTTCCTGGATTTCGCTTAGGAGGAAAGGTAATATTTGAAGTTTGAGTCGTCGCTGGTGCGGCCAGCTGACGGTTAAAAACGAGGTTAGTGGAACTGGAATCGCTTTAGCCACTCTTTACGCTACTGGTTTTTACATCTATGTGAGTTCAGCTGTTTCATTTCCTATTATTTCCCCTATGCAAAGGAGTTGGGCGCTTTAGACTTTGAGGCCGGGCTTATTTCCACTGCATACGCGTATGTAACTGCATTAACTATGACTCCCTTTGGAGCTCTCTCAGACAGAGTTGGGAGGGGGAGTCTGTTAATTATGGGTCTATTAGCCAGCACTATTACGCTACTCCTCTATGTATTTGCGAACAATGCCTTCGATCTATTGCTAGTCAGGCTTTTCCATGGGGCAGCCTTAGCTGCACTCATTCCAGCAGCCAACGCCCTCGTACTTGACTTATCTAAGCCTGAGAGGCGTGGTGAAGCACTTAGATGGCTTCAGCCTTGACACAATTGAGTTTCGTAGCTAGGCCAGCCATAGGTGGTTTTATGAAGCAGAACTATGGAGTTAGCACTGCATGAGTAGAAGACAGCGCTGTCTCGCTTCCAGGCCTGATGCTGATCCTCGCGAGACCCCCTTGGATTACTAGAGCACACATAACTTTGCCCCCACTCCATTGAAGGTATGTGTTGTAAGTATTGGGGATGGTTGAAGAATCGAGCAGCTATTGGAGCTCTCTTCGCGCCATAGTTTGCTACATTCGGCTTTGGAGCCGTAGCCTCATTTGCCTTGCCCTTATACGCAGCTAGCCTAGGCATAGACCCTGTGGCGTCGGCTTCATGATTGCTGCACTAAGCGACATCCGGGAGGCTATCGGATCGGGTTGGGAGAAGACCAGTGATCCTTCTCGGCTCCATCGTGGAAGCCGCAGCCGTCTCATTCATGTCTATTTCCCGCAGCCCCTCATCCCTCATGGCTGCGGCAGTTCTTTGCGGCCTAGGAGTTGGCTTCGCTAACTCCGTTGGCTTCGCCTTACCCTCCGACGTCGTTTCTGCTACAAGTAGGAGGGTAGCCGTGGGTGTCGCCAACAGTTTTCTACAGGCGGGGATTGCAGTAGTATCAACACTGATGGGCTTTGTAAAAGAAGTGCTTGGGTTTAAGTTAATGTTTCAAGCACGTGCTTTAACGATCGCCCTTGGAGTAGCCTTAGTTTCCACGCTAACTAGGAGGAAGTCCTGAAAAACCCCCGCGGCACTAAGCCTAGTTTTGAGATGCTCCAAGCGACTGAATGAACTTAGTGTAAAGAGTTACCGAAGGCTTTACTTATCTTCGAAGGCGTTCATGAAGGAATTGGGGAGGCCTGCAACTAAGAGGCTAAGTGGAGCAGTAAAGACTCCCATATGCTCAGTTACTGCGGTAAACTATATTTAGTGCATTAACGATATCTCTGTGAGGCGCTTGACTTGAGGCCGCTCGTCTTACTATCGGTCGCTATTCCCCTATCGTTCATTGGCTTAGCTGCGCTGCTTTCACCTTGGTTTAGCCTGCTTGACAATGCGTTAAGCGATTTAGGCCACGTAGTTAAGAGTAATGCAGCACCCCTATTCAATCTAGGCTTAGTCCTCGGAGGCCTCCTCTCCTTCACGGTGTCCCTAAAGAGCTCCTGGGTTGGCAGAGCATACAATGCTGTATTAGCGTACTCCGGGATTTCCCTCATACTAGTCGGGGTTTTCGACGAAGCCTATGGATTTCTGCACTTCGCTGTATCCGTCATGTTCTTCACGGGTCTCACAGCCTTCCTAGCTGTTGCCGTCGTCCGCGAAAAGCTATTAGTCAAGATCTTTTCACTCACGCTCCTAGCTGCATCCATTACGCTCTGGTGTATTCACTACATTTATGGAATCCCCAGGGGGGCAGCAGTACCGGAGCTAGTGTCAATAGCGTCGTTTATCCCAATATACTTCTGGAAATACGGAAGCACCTCTACCTCCAAGCTATGCCGTGGCTATAGAATTGAGAAGAGCAGCCGTTAATGGGCTGGAGGCACTTAAATCAATTAACCTCCCTAACTATATTCATTAGCCATTAAGCCTGGCGTTAGCTTCCGCCGTCACTTCAAACCTACTTATTGGGGGCCTAGGGCTCCGAGCCCTATGATGCCTCATTGCTTAAGCTGATTAATGGCCATAGAGGGAAATGCCTTGCTCCTCCGCGAAGTCAGGTTATTCCAAGAGCTATTGACGTTAGAATTCCATAAGTCCTCTTTATTTCCTTAATGCTTTCTTCAGATAGCGGTGGACACTCACTAAGCTTTCTATCGCCTGAAAGGACTTTGACTGCGAAGGCAAGGCATGTTGCTTCACCACACTTCCTGCAGTTCGTCTTCGGGAGGTATTTGTATAGCTCTATGGCATTGAGCTTTATGAGCTTCTTCAATTCGCTACTGCTTGGAGTGCCATAGAGCTTTACGCACTCCCTGGCTCTACGTATCATTTCATCAACTCCTCTAAGAACTTCAGCAGCATCATTAAGGTTCTCTGCGCAGAAGATCACCCTCCCATCGCTGTAGACGCCTATAAGCCTATCGAACAACCTCAGCGTTGCACTACTTAACTCCTCATCAAACGCCAGCTTCTGTATAGGCACTACGTATGCTAGGCCTTTAACAACATCTCCAAATGCCTCCCGAGACTTAGCTTCAATACTTATAGCGAATTTGGAAGTGGGGCATTTAGCGTATAAGGCTGTGACGTCGTAATTATGGATCTTTGTCTTATAAGCTAAGCGCCCCTCCTCCACGCGGACTTCGCTATCGCTACTCATGAACACCACTACGCAACTTTCTCTACTACAAGTTAATGAAATTCCACACTAATAAAGGTAATCAGTAAGCGAGGAGCCCTGCCCATAACGCCAGTGTTGCACATCTATAAAGCTGTAGGAGATGCGTGTAGTTCGTCAACCAACCTACGTACTCCCCTGCTTAAGTATTCTCTCAAGCCACGTCAAGTACCTTTCCCCTAAGTTGAGGCTCCTAAGCTTATTTACGACGGCGTCTACGTTGTACTTGACTCGGACTACTTTAAATTCAAGGCTATCGGGGTTCAGCAATCCGTAGGAAGCCCTAGGGTCTCCGTCCCTAGGCTGGCCAACGCTTCCAGGGTTGAGGATCGCTGTGTTGTGCAAAAGTACTTTCATAGGTATGTGGGTGTGTCCAGCTAAAACTGCATCTACATCTATTGTCCTGCTGCTTAAACTATACTTAGACTGCCTTACTGAAAGCATGCTTAGTAGAGCGCTGTAAGGAAGATCGGGCTTCATGTAGCCGTACAATGGGTCGCTGGGGCTTCCATGCACTACGTAGATCCTTCTACCAGCCACACTAGCGTCAACGGATGTCCTTAAGTTCTTCAACCACTCGACTTGCTCTCTTGACAAGAGCTTGAGGGATATGTTTAGCCTAGTGTAGACGCTGAGCTCATGTACTTCCTCTCCACACTTGCAGTCAACACCGTAAGCCACTGCATAGTCGTGGTTTCCCATAACTATTATGCTTGGCTTCAAATCCCTAACTAAGTCCACGACTAAGTGAGGCTCTGGACCGTAGTCAACTAAGTCCCCCAAGACCCATACATCGCTCCACCCCTTAGAGTTTTCTAAAACTGCTTTTAATGCAGTTAGATTCCCATGTATATCCGATATAATTAATACGCTCACTTCCTCCACCCCCATGAATGCTACTCAGCTTGACTAAATTAATTGTTTTAGGCTAGTGGGGTGGAGTTCGAGCTTCATAGCTTTTAAGTAGAGGAGGCCTCTACTGTTAATTAAGTGTTCCTAAGAGTACTTAAGTCCTTTGCCCAAGGATCTCTGGCAACATTGCCTACAGCTTTAACCAGCAACATCAATCCCGCGAACTCTCATGAGAACAGTAACAGTGTTGCAGGGCAAAACAATATATTTAGCAATACCGGGATTCTAGGAGTGTTGAATAGGGGTGTGCTAGTGTACACTGTCTTGTCGAGTATTTCGAGCATTAATGCTGAGAGGCTTACTGAAGCACTGCCTCCGCAAATACAGTTCCAGGTGAGCTTGCAGATGCCTTCTTCACAGCCCTATAGGAGGGATGAAGCAGTAGTTGTTCCCTTTGCGCTAACTATATCAACTACTCCGCCCGTAGTCCACATAAGCTTGAAGGGGCAGGCAATGGTTGTGCCGAGGAGTGATGAAGGTAGGAAGCTATGTGATCAAATAATTAGTGATAAGAGAGTTCCAGCACAGTTCATTCAAACAGCCTTCATGAACGTGCTGGCTGACGTAATAATCATTAGTAGAGCCCTCGGAGTACCTCCCCCACTCCCACCGCTGTTTCAGCAAGCTGTGCAGCAAGTGAGTGAGAGAGAGCAAAGGTATTCGCCGATACAGTAGTGCTTTAAGTGGGGTAGCTGAGTTGAGGCTGCTGTTTATTCACGCAAGAAGGTTTTCATACAGAGTTGTTGAGAAGGCTTTTGAGGAAGCTGAGGAAATAGGCTTAGACAGCGGGGAGTTCAGCAACGCCCTAGTGATCTTTACTACAGTCGAGGGTGGAGATGACTTAAGCATAGTTAAGAGAGCAGTGGGTGAAGTAATTGATGTTGTAGAAGCCGTTAAGCCGAGTGAAGTAATTATTTACCCATACGCCCACTTATCAAGCAACTTGGCCTCCCCTATTAAAGCACTTGAAGTACTTGAATTGCTTAGCAAGGAGCTCTCATCAACTCTACCTATGGGAGTACATAGAGCCCCCTTCGGCTGGTATAAGGCGTTCCAGCTTGAGTGCTACGGACACCCTCTCAGCGAGCTTTCGAAAACTATTACTTCTGAAGTAGTTGAGGCCCGGAGGCCTGAGGTAAGGAAGGAGTACTTAGTGCTTACTCCAAGTGGGGAAGTATTCAAGCCTGAGGAATTCGATTACTCTAAAGACGATGAGCTGAGAGCTCTTGTTGAAAAGGAAGTCTATGGGAGGGAACTTGAAGGCGGGGAGAATAGAGTGAACGACTACTGCAGGAAGTACGGCTTTGAGTGGGAGCCGTTCAGCGATTACGGCCACATGAGGTATGGGCCCCACGCAGCAGCAGTAGTAGAGGCAGTTGAGGAGTACTCGTGGATTGTAGCTAGGAGCCTCGGCATACCTATAGTGAGAGTTAAGGGCACTAATACCTTCGACTTATCTCTTAAGCCAGTCTACGAGCACGCTAAGTTATTCGGCGACAGGCTTTACAGCCTAGAAGTAGATGGGAGGAAGTACGTGCTTCGCTACGCAGCCTGCCACCAGCAGTTCTCAATGATTAAGGACTGGGTCATTAGCTACAGGAACCTGCCTCTGGGAGTATTTGAAGTAGCTGATAGCTATAGGCTTGAGCAGCGCGGTGAGTTGAACTTATGCTTTAGGACTAGGAAGTTCTACATGCCGGACCTCCACGTATTGACGAAGGACCTCGGGCAGGCAGTTGAGGAGTCACTCAAAGTGCAGGGCAAGATACGTGAGGAAGCAGCTAAGCTGGGCAGGAGGTACGTGGCTTTATACAACGTCACTAGGGACTTCTACGAAAAGCACTTCGACTACCTAGTTAAATTTGCTGAGAGAGAGGA
Organism: uncultured Sulfolobales archaeon; assembly: GCA_938003605.1. Next base: position 7,024 of record CALKYD010000074.1, read on the forward strand.
GAGGCCTGTGCTTGTCTGCCTAGTGCCTGAAGGAATATACTACTGGGTTCTAAACGTGGAGTACCATATAATAGACAACGTTGGTAGACCGAGGGAGATAGCTACCTTCCAAATAGATGTAGGTAATGGGGAGAGGTTTGGAATAACATACGTTGATGAGGATGGCGGGAGGAGGTATCCAGTAATAATACACACTGCATTAATAGGATCTATTGAGAGGTACATATACATGGTTCTCGACACAGCCGCTAAAGCTGAGAAAAGCGGTGAGACTCCATACATACCAACATGGATGTCCCCAATACAAGTCAGGGTAATCCCAGTGTCGAGGGAAGTACTAGACTATGCTATCGACGTAGCTCGAGAACTAGCTGGGAGAGGGCTGAGAGTCGACGTGGACGACAGGGATGAGTCCCTCGGGAAAAAGATCCGTGATGCAGGGCGCGAGTGGATACCCTACATAGCTGTAGTAGGTAGGAGGGAGGTTGAAACAAAGACTGTAAATGTTAGGGAGAGGAGAACAAATGATCAGAGGGCAATGAAGGTAAGTGAACTATACGAGTTGATAAGCAGAGAGATAGAGGGCTATCCACAAGTCTCCCAGACCCTCCCAATGTTTGTAAGCCAGAGGCCCAGCTTCAACTACTTCACTTAGCTACAGAAGATCCATTGACACCTTCAAGCCTCCCCGACTTATATTCTGCAAGCCTATGCTAGGCTCTCCCTGCCGTGGGGCATTAGTACTTGGCCTGGCTTACTCTTGAAAGGCCCTGACCCAAGGCTCATTAACGATGAGCCCTCCTCCTAAGGAGGAGGCTTACAAACACTGCAACAGCTATGGTAGCTACTCCAAGAACTACGTATGTACTGTAATCAATGGGTTGTTGAGTTAGTGAAGAGACAATGCTTGTCGTATTGTATGGAAGCGATGTGGAGGGCGTTCCTGTGTTTGGCGCCGATGTCTCAGTTGGGGCCTCGGTTGGCTGCGTTGTTGTCGTGCCAGTAGTAGTGCTTATCAACATAGATATCAGTGACCAGGGGATCTCGGGCGGGCTTACAAGCGGGTACTTATCCAGGATCTCCTTGTCTGTCGTAGTGGCTACATGATATGGGACGTCAATGATTCCATCGTTATCCGCGTCGGGACCTTCGTGATATGACCAGTAGTTTCCTAGACGCATTATCTCATTCTCTATGTACCACGAATTCCCTCCGCTCTCGTCAGCTGCTTCGTAGTTGTAGCAATGCCAGAACGCGTTGCCGTAAATGACGTTGTCGAATGTTGACTTAGACATGTAGATGCCTACGCTACCCGTCATGTATATTGCGTTGTACGCTACTTCATTCCCATGCCCGTTTAGGCCGTGTATGCCCCTGCCGCCCATCAGGAGATTGCCGATTATTTTATTGTTATCCCCGTAGAGCTCTATGGCATGGTTTCCGCTAATTATGTTGCCCTGGATGATGTTGGATCTACCCGCGAGCCTGATGCCTATGCTTGTATCGACGATTGTATTCCCCTTGATAACGTTCTCGGCCAACGATGAGTCTTGGAGATCTACTCCAATCGACCCAGATATGTGGTTGCTCTCGATAGTGATGCGTGTTCCCGCGACCTCCACACCATCTTCAGACTGAGAGCTTATCCAGGAGCCCTTAATGGTGCCGGCCCCAATTTTAACGCCGATGCGAAGCGAGCTAACGTTGCTTTTATGTATGTCGGTGTTTTTACAGCCTATTATGCCGAACCCGTTTGCGACAGTCACGTTAACTTCGTAAACCGTTAGTGAGCTGCAGACGCCCCAGATACCGGCGGGTATGGGCGATAGCTTGGACTTCCCTGCCGTAATTGAGGAGTCTTCTATCGATAGGTCGCCCTCCCAATAATTCAAGTTCCCTATTTGTATCCCGCTTCCCTCACTATCGATTACTACGTTTGTGAGCACAGTGTTTTTCCCGAATACTTGGACGGCGGAATCAAGTCCCCCGGAGGGGTCTCTGAGAACTATCTTCATTGAACATATCTTAACGTTATCCGCTGATACACTGACTTTCCCATATACGATCACTTCCCCAGGGCCTGTCCCGATGATGATGACGGATTTTGAGACCTTGAACCCACTGTATTCTCCTCGCTGCACTGTAATTACGTCACCAGTGCTTGCGTGGTCTATGGCAGACTGGATATCGGGATAGTCTGTGGGCACAGTTATTGTCTTACTGCCTGCGTGAATATGTGGGAGGAATGATGCTGCAAGCAGTAAAACAAGTGTAATGACAATAGCCTTATTTCCCATAAACTCACCGGAGTGAGTAAGTACTTAACTCCACATACTAATAAACGTGCATGGTTACATAAACTCTAGCTACAGCCAATAACTCCCCCCTCTTAAGAGCCATTAATGCAAAGCCCTCATTGTTAGATGGATGATCCAGCATTTTAAGATCGGGCAAGCTGAGGATGTCCCTGGAGAACTAAGCTAACTCTCCTTCACTTAAAGATCTTAGTTTACCTAAAGCAAAAGCCGCTCAACTCCTTGTCTAAAACACAGCCGTTCATTGCAAGCCTAAAGTCTGTAGCCTACAAACAATGTAATGGGAATAGTGATGTAAGTTGAGAACTTTTGCGAAGAACTAAGGCTTACCTCACCACGGATTTAAGTAGCTGCTTTAATTGAGCGCTATATGTGATTAGCGCTAGTCCATCAGCCAGCATTAGTGAAGAAGATGGAATTAATAAAAACGCGTAGGCATGAGGGTAAAGCACTGGAAGCGCTAAGAAGTGGGCGAGGCCGAGGACTATGAAGGACCCGCCGGTAAGGCCGAGGACTGTGGAGAGAATGGAGTGAAACCCTTTCTTAAAAAAGATTGTAAGGAAGTTACTCAACCTTCATTCCCCTAACCTTCTCCCTCAGCTCATCAACAAGCGCCGCCACTCTTAAAACCAAGTAGAAGCCACCTATAGCCACTATGAAAGCCCCTATGGCTGTAATGAGGG
>CALKYD010000075.1 GCA_938003605.1 uncultured Sulfolobales archaeon
GGCACTCCCTTCATCTCCCAGTAGTAGTATTTCCAGCCTGGCGTATGCTCAGGGTCTTCGTCTACAAAACTCCTTACGCCTCTTTCTTTAAGGAATTTGTCGACTCTATGAGCGTATTGTAGTACGTATTCCTCCCCAGGCTTAGCTATTGGCACTATCACTACTTGTATTGGAGCCACTTCAGGAGGGAAGAATAACCCCTTTTGATCTCCGTGTACAGCTATTACTGCCCCAAGACTTCTCTCAGATATGCCGTAGCATGTTTGATATACGTACTTATAAGATCCATCTTCATCCATGAACTTTATGTCAAAAGCCTTTGAGAACTTCTGACCTAAACTTATGACCGAACCTAGCTCTAAGCCCTTTCCATCAGGCATAACAGTTATGAAGTCATAGTTGTATTCAGCTCCACTAAATGTATCCCATGGAGCTGTCTTAACTATAAAGTAAGGTATCCTAAGCCTATCGTAAAACTCCTTGTATATGCCTACTGCTTCAGCCACTTGTTTCTCAGCCTCCTCCCTTGTTGCATGAGCTGTGTGAGCTTCTATGAAGGACACTATTTCTCTAACTCTAAGCACTGGGTGTGTAGCCTTAGTTTCATACCTAAATACATTGACTGATTGATACATCTTTATAGGCAGATCCTTTCTCCCCTTAATCCATATACTCCACATATAGTACATGACTGTCTCGCTAGTAGGCCTTACATAGAGCTTTTCATTGAACTTCCTAGTGCCAGTACCTTCTACAATAAATGTATCTCCACTAAACCCCTCTAGGAACTCCCTCTCCTTAGCGAACACGGATTCAGGAATCATTGTTGGAAAATACGCCTCCTGATGCCCTGTTTTCTCCAGAAGTTCCATCATTATTCTTTGCGTGAGCCTCAGCGCCTTTAATCCATAAGGCTTCCACACTACCATTCCTTTAGCAGGATACCTTACGTCTACTAAGTCACTTACCCAAAGTATTTCCTGATACCATTCAGCGAAGTTGGCGGACTTATCTACGTTGAATATAGGTTTAATACTGCTCAACTCTATCCCACACCTGTAAATACATTAGCTTTAAGGAGGGCTTTAAATAGGTTTCAATGAATGAAGCTAGAGCTGACTATGTTGCTTAAGCAATCTAAGTACTTCCTAGCAGCCGAAGCCATCGCTACATACATTGACTTAAGTACTTCAAGTCTTGAGTAATTGCTTACATAAGCATTGAAAAACGCTTCTTCATCTCCAATGACGCCCACATCAACTTCCCCCACAAAACCACCCTCTACTTCCTTGATTAATTCACTCAGCATGTATATCTCTGACGCAATTGACGAAATAGTTCTCCCCCCAAGCCTGCGGTCAGAGGATGCCTTAATGAAGTTCTTAGTGAACTCCTTCACAAACTTATTTACAGCAACCTTGCCCTCAAGGTGTTTAAGCTCCCTTAGCTTCATTAATAAAACCGCTGCTTCTACAGGCGCATTGCTTGAAAGATCGTTGATGAATGTACTTACGTCAAGTCCATATAGTTCATTAATGTCGTGGGAGTTAACGGTTTTTAGCAGACTACCTATTGCTTCAACAACTTCTTCAACTATGTTTGAAGGCCATTCACGTCCATCGTCTAGGTTCGTATGGTAGACTGGCTTTAGTTCATTAAACGTGTGCAGTGTGAGCGCTGGCACTCCAATAGCTGTGAATGAATAGCTATCGAATATCGGTTGATCTACTGTAACTCCATTAGTTAATACATAGCCTAAGTCGATTAATTCTTTAACTACTCCCCATAGAAATGGATTCGTGGAGGCTCTTAGAGGAGTTGTGAATACTGCATCAATGTTTATTGCAAGCGCTACTTTATCTAGATCTTTCTTTATAAGCCTGCCCTCTAAGTACTTCCTACTACCCCATGACCAGTACCAGCTTGCGTAACCAGGCGCTCCAGACTCTTCTGCTGTGAAGGATATCAGTATGTACATGTGCCTTCTATCGGCATTCTTCAGCTTCACTGCTGTTCTAGCCAGGGATTCTAAGCCTATTAAGTCATCTGAATACCCCTTAAGCCAATGGTCGTGATGCGCCGACAATATTACTTCAGACTCCCGTGATCCATTGTAGACAGACACTACGTTGTAACCTGTTGAACTGTGCACTACCCTTGTCTTAATGTAGAGCCTCAGTGCTCCCCCACTAATTGACTTAGCGAGCTTGAGCAATGACTCTTTAGATATGGCGGCTGCTGGTATTGGTGGTGGAGAGCCATGCATGTATGAATAGCTCTTACTGCCGCAAACAACTACTCTCCTAACTCTCCCCGGGTAATTATCGTAGAATACTACTGCAGCTGCACCGGCTTTAGCAAGCTTTAATAAAACGTACTTAGCGTCATCCAGTTCATCAGGGTATGGAGCGATGACTATTTTGTTGGCTGGGTCATCTCTTAACGCAATGCTGCTACCGTAGTAATGGGCATGAATAGATCTAGCTTCAGCATCTATTGAAAGACTGTATGGAAGCGCTAGACACTTGATCCTCAACCCGGGTGCTTCAATAAAGCACTCATCCTCAATCCAGGTCATAACTGGAAGAGGCTCTAAGTAAACGTCATCCCCCCCAAGATCTTCAAATAATTCCTTCAGAGCATGAACAGCGCTCAGCTCAGCAGCACTACCAGCTACAATCTCTCTCTCAAAGACCTCTCTACCTATGATGAATCCATTCACAGCGAACCCTCATTAATCACTTAAGCACAGTTAGCGCTACTCAACCTTTTATTACTGCTCTACGGTAATGCAGTTAAAAACTCATGGAGGATAGGGTGGATAAACCTCCTTACTTGAGATTAAAGCGCGGGGGAAAAACTATGTTACTTTGCAGGTTTGAATATGTATTCATAGAGAGAGGCTCCTATTATGCCTCCTATTATAGGCCCTATTAGGTATATCCATATCTTGGATAATGGAATTATGTCGCCAGCTATGGCGGCAGCAATAGCTGATGATAGAGATCTTGCGAAGTTCATGCTGGCCCCCGTTAAGGGTCCTCCCATCCATATGTCACAGGCTACTATCATTCCTATGCTAAACCCGGCCCAGCCTGGTGGAGCTCTTTTATCTACAGCTACACCCATGATTACGAAGAGTAGCCACATTGTGAGAATTATTTCTATAGCTACGGCTGCAGCATCACCTATGCCGGCGCCTGGGAGAGTGGCGCCGAAACGTACGGCTTTACCTGCATCTGGGTAGAATCCATATAGACATAAGCCAGCTATTATAGCACCTATTATTTGAGCAGCTATGTAGGGTCCAACAAGCTTAGCGGGGAGCCTACGGATTACGTAAAGAGCCACTGTTACAGATGGATTTATGTGCGTTCCTGAAATGTGGCCCAAGGTATATATCATTATCATGACTATGAAGCCAAATGCTGCACCTATGCCGAATAGTGCAGCAGGACCTCCGCCAAGTATGGATATTAGTGTTATAACTGAAGCAGGTCCAAACAGTGTTAAGGCCCATGTACCGAATACCTCTGCTATAAAAACCTGCCCTAATGTAGGCTGCATTTTCTGGCTACACGTATATACCCACCCATTCGCTACTTGAATTATTATACAGTATATACTTTAACATACTTAATATACCTTTTACATCAATGTGTAGGTAACTATAGTTCATGCAATTAGAGGCTAGTCCTTTAGGGTGGAATAACCTAAAGATCCTTAAGCGTTTAATTCACTGATGATTAGTTCGTCAGACACTGCCTTGCAACTTCATAGCCTTTAGGAAGCTTGAGTCAAGGGCTCTCTACGCTTAGACTAGTGTTCTGGGCTATGTAGTTATTAATGGACGTGCGCAGCCCTTGGACTACATCACTCTCGCCCGCAGTGAGCTCATAGAGCTCAGCCCCTTTCGGGTGAACTCATGACCCCGCGTCCAAGGGCTTAAGACAACATCATTCCTCGCCTCCATGGGGAGCTATGCTCCCAGAGCAGGAGCAGGTCTTCACTATGCTTATTGTTTCGCCTATTTGAGTCTACGTAAGCTGGGGATGTAGTTCCGAGCCATTGGCAGGAGGACTTTAACTTAGTGGTTGTAGTTGGGAGAAGATCTATGATGGCTTAAAGCTTCTTTAGCATAGGATTTAGAGTTGGGAGAGACGGGTTTTCAGTTGCTGACGTAATTTAGTGAACATGAATATTGCTGCAACAACTACTGCTATGACTGTCGTTACAAGCAGTATCCACATCTGCTCATACCAAGCTTTTTCTAGAATAATTAG
>CALKYD010000076.1 GCA_938003605.1 uncultured Sulfolobales archaeon
TTATGCCTCTGGCCTTAGCTATGTTTGCCCTTAGTTCTCTAACTAGTTCACTCACTTTAGATGCTTCGCTGTAAGCCATTACTTCATTTAATGAGTCGAGGATTAAGAGCCCTCTATTCATTGCGCCAACTCCATCAATTACATTAATTATTCTCGAGACTAGGGCATCGATGCTCTGAGGATTAACTTCCTCTACTACTATTGGGCAGCGCCTTCTCGCCTTACCCCTAATTCTAAAGCTATAGCCATCTATTACAAATAACTTGTTTTCGTCTCTAAGCTTTAGCGGGTCGATGCCTAGTGAACTAAGGTTGTCGACTAGAGTTTCAGGGTCGTCGTCTAATTCCACAAAGAACACTTCTTCACCTCTTGAAATAAACTCTCTAGCGATATGCATTGTAATAATGCTCTTACCGCTTCCGCCGCTGCCTTCAATTAATATGAGTGAGTTCCTAAGCACTCCCTCTGGGAGAACATAGTTGAGTACATCTACTCCAAGCCCAACTCTCTCAATCAATCCGCTCACCGAGTAATTAATTCCTTGAGAAGTATTAAATGCTAACCCTCGACTGGCCTCCGTCATTGGCATTAAACGTAGATTATTCAGGTAGAAGCAAAGTATGAGCTATCCAAGACACTGTGATTTCAACACCACGATTTATGAGGCTATGAGTTGGGCGAATGTTTTTAGGGTTTTAAGCTACTGTAAGTGCTTCGAGTATTTGCCTCAATGACTGCATAGTCATTGGAGGCAGAGCGCTACACATGGTGTTTCATCACGATCCATGAATGAACCTTGAGGAGGAAGCCCATGTAGTTAGACGTGGGTGACCACTGTAGTTGGATAACGTTTTTATACTCCAGTACCTGCAACTAGTGCTTGCTAACGTATATGTAGAGCATGTGAGTACTTATGTCTATTGACGTAAGTAAACGTGGGCTGAGTGAGTCGGCAAGTAACTTAAGTATTTTTAAAGAGCAGGGATTTATTGTTAGCTCAAATGATTATGTTGGGATGTTAAGCGCGCTTAAGGAATTATGTAGAGTGACTGGGTTTATGTGCTATAGTCCATTAGATGCAATTGATGTTGATATATCCTTAGCGTGGGCTGAAACCCTTCAGTATTTAGATGATCCCGCTTCATGCATTAAAAGCCTAGACTGCTGCCATGAATTGATCGAGAGCTTTGTGAAAGTAGTTAAAATAGCTATAGAGTCCCAATACGTTTATCAAATAGATTTAGCTAAGTTGGAGAAAGCACTTGCAGAACTTAAGGCCATAATCAGATCTTAGTTAATGTACATGCTTCACTAATGCGTTAGAATACTTGTAGAACAATAACTTTACGTTAATTCAACATCTCTAGTAGAGTTCAGCTCCTCCACCTACATCACGGCAGCTATTCCAATTAGATCCATAGTGTGATGCAGTCATCAAAAAGATCTATGCTAAGTTGCTTGTAGATTGAATGCGTCTAAAGTCTTTACTGGACATCTTAACACACCATAAATATTTAAATACTCAAATCCTTACACTACTCCTAATACATAGAGAAGTAGGATTGATGAGGGATAAATTGTTGAGATGTATAAGTAGATCTCTTATTGCAATAATGATAGCTGCAGTAGTTATAATTGCTGGGCTTGCAGCATACCTTATTCTTAGAGCTCCAGCCCCAGCTGCTCCAAAGCCAATAGTCATTGGGGTAACTGATAAGGTTACTGACTTAGATCCTTCTAATGCTTATGACTTCTTTACTTGGGAAGTGTTATCCAACGTTATGGAGGGTTTAGTCAGGTATAAGCCCGGCTCACTAGATCTTGAGCCGGCCCTGGCTAAAAGCTGGGATGTTAGCATTGATGGAATGACTTGGACTTTTAAACTTAGGGAGGGATTGAAGTTCGCTGACGGAACTCCACTCACTGCAGGAGATGTTGTTAGAAGCATTAATAGAGTTATGGCTATAGGAGGAGATCCATCATGGTTAGTCACGGAGTTCGTTGATGAAGTTAGTGCTACAGATGATTACACTGTAGTATTTAAGTTAAAGCAGCCAACTCCATTCTTTCTAACACTAATTGCTACCCCTCCATACTTCCCTGTACACCCAGCATACGCTCCTGAAAGCATTGACAGCGATCAAACTGCTGGTGGAGCAGGACCCTATAAAATAACTCGCTTCCAGAGAGATGTAGAAATAGTTCTTGAGCCAAACCCATACTACTATGGGGATAAGCCTAAGTCATCAATAGTTATAAAGTTTTACGCAGATGCAGTCTCCCTAAGGCTAGCTCTTGAGGGTGGTGAAGTAGATATAGCTTGGAGGACTCTTAGGCCTATAGACATCGAAGAACTATCTAAGAGAGCTGACTTAAAGGTAATTGAAGTACCTGGGACTTTCATAAGGTACATATGTGTAAACACTAAGATGCCTCCATTCGACAATAAGCTTGTTAGACAAGCATTAGCAGCCGCTATCAATAGGACTGAGATAATAAGTGTTGCACTAAGAGGAGCTGGAACCCCCCTATACAGCCTTGTCCCAATAGGTATGTGGAGTCACGTTGATGCATTTAAGGAGAAGTATGGTGACCACAACGTTGAGCTAGCTAAGAGCTTGCTAAGGCAAGCTGGGTATAGTGAAGAAAATAAGTTAGCTGTAGAACTATGGTATACTCCAACACACTACGGAGATACTGAAAAAGATATAGCTGCACTATTAAAGAATCAGTGGGAGGCCACAGGGCTAATAGAAGTCACAGTTAAGAGTGCTGAGTGGGCTACGTACGTGAGCTACATTAGGAATGGGCAGCTCCCAGTATATCTGCTTGGGTGGTATCCAGACTACTTAGATCCAGATAACTACTTAACTCCATTCCTCCTAAGCACGGCGAATTCATGGGCTGGAACAGGTTATGCTAATGAAACAGTTGATGAATTGCTGAAGCAAGCTTCATCAATAGTTGATCAATCTGAGAGGGAATCAATATACATAAGTGTGCAGAGAGCTTACTTAGCTGAAGACGCTCCATACATACCTGTATTCCAAGGGAAGCTCTACATAGTCGTTAGACAAGACATTGAGGGAGTAATGCCTAACCCAATAATGCTAATGTACTATTGGCCTATCTACAGAAAGTAGGGGGTCAAAATAAACTAATTTTTCTTCAACACCTCTCATATAAGGGCGCCTTAAGGTAATAGACTATGGCTGGCCTCGGCAGGTACATAATTGTTAGAGCCTCATTAATAGTTCCCACAATACTAATACTTTACACCTTTGTATTCATACTGCTTAGAGTCCTGCCTGGAGACCCTATATTGGCAGTTGTAGGAACTAGGTACATTCCTCCAGCACGACTTGAGGAATTGAGGAGGATGGCCGGCCTCGATAAACCAATCCCAGTACAGTACTTTGACTACCTACTTGGAGTAATACTGAGAGGAGACTTCGGTAAAACTCGTGCATCACCTGTAGGTAAGCCAGTTAGTGAGTACTTGTGGGAGAGGCTTCCTGCTACAGTAGAGTTGACTATAGCTTCATTCATAGTTGCTTCATTAATAGGCTTTATGACTGGCGTAGTAGGTGCATTGAGGAGGGCCAGTAAACTCGATACTTCAATAAGGATATACAGCATACTTACCTACACTCTATTCATACCAGTCCTTGGGATGGGGCTTCAGTACTTCCTAGGCCTTAAGCTCAAGCTATTCTACATAAGTGGGCGCTTAAGCGCGGGAGTTTATGTACCTAGGCTCACTGGATTAGTATTGCTGGATAGCCTGTTGGTCGGGGACTTAAGTGCTTTCATCGATGCGTTAAGGCACATAGCGCTCCCAAGCCTAACTCTTGGGATAGTGTTGAGCGGGGCTTACACAAGGCTCATTAGAAACAACCTCATTGAAGTTCTCAACTCAGACTTCATTAGAGCATATAGAGCTAGGGGCATTCCAAGCCATAGAGTAACTATATACGCCATTAAGAATGCCTTCATTCCTGTAGTAACCTACATGGGGCTTCAAATAGCGATGCTCCTAGGGGGAGCTATTTTAACTGAGACAACTTTTAGCTGGCCGGGGCTAGGGAGGTTTATTTATGAGAGAATAGAGTACAGGGATTACGCTTCAATACAGGGAGCTGTAATCCTGTTTGCATTCATAGTTGGATTAATGAACTTGCTCGTTGACATAGTGTATGCATTAATAGACCCTAGGGTGAAGTACTGATGGCTCTCCCCCTAAGCACACCCATTCTAGCTTTCATAAGGAGCTTTCCGCAGCCAGCTAAGTTAATGCTCATCCTTGGGCTAACGATAGTCGTATCCGTAGTGATTATGGCTATCCTAGCTCCATACATAGCTCCACACGATCCTGTTTCAAGAGTTTATGTAGAGCTCCAACCTCCATCGTGGAGGCACTTAATGGGGACAAACCACGTTGGGATGGACGTTCTTTCAAGGGTGATCTGGGGCTCTAGGGTAGTGCTATTCGTAGTAGCTGTTTCAGCAGCTATATCAATGGCCTTTGGAGTTCCACTAGGCCTAATTTCAGGATACTACGGTGGGCCTGTTGATAGAGTTCTCAGCATCGTTATGGACAGCATCTATGCATTCCCCTCACTCATACTTGCAATAGCTGTAGCTGCAGTACTGGGGCCAAGCCCTCTT
>CALKYD010000077.1 GCA_938003605.1 uncultured Sulfolobales archaeon
AGCGGGGGGAAGGGGTTTTATTCAAGCTCGTGGGACAAGAAGTCATGTATGAAGGTTGGTTAAAGTACTATCCATTCAGTATGCCTAAGGAATCCCGAGTTCCAAGGGTTAGCGTTGGGGAACTACTAGAGGTTGTCTCAGTTAAAGTGGATAGAAAGTTCTCTAAGCCTCCGGAACCTCCGTCAAAGATCAAGGTCCTTAAATGGATGGAGAGCGTGAGCATTGGGACGGAGTCTACTAGAGCGAGAATAATAGAGACTCTCTTCACTAGAAAGTACATTGTTGAGGATTCAAGAGGGATAAGTGCCACAGATCTTGGGATAGCAGTAGCTGAAATACTAAGTGATTACTTCAGTGAGTTGACTGAAGTATCGTTGACTAGAAGCTTTGAGGAAAAGCTGGAGGCTATTAGGAGGGGCCTGGCTTCAAGAAGCCAAGTGGTGTCTGAAGCAAGGGGGATCCTAGTCAACTTGTTGAATGAATTTACTGGGAGAAGAACTGAGATAGGTACTAGGTTAGCCAAGGCTATTGGATTGCTAAAGCCTAAGGCTAAATGCGCTGCTTGCCATAGGGAGGCATCTAATGGGAACTTATGTAAGTACCACTACTCAGCTCTCCAGGAGCTTCAGAGAACGTATAGTGAGTGGCAGCGTAGGGAGGGCGTAAGCGTTGAGGAATACCTCAGTGACTTAAGTAAGCTGAGGATTGTTGGGAAGTGGGTGAAGGAGCTCATCCCCATCTTATGCTCGGAGCGAGGCAGGGAGTGCGAGCTCTCCGTGCAATAAGGCGATCGTAAAGTTTATAAATCCATTTTAAAACACTATGGTTAAACTTGAGGTACTTAATGCTTGCTTAAGCTGGAGGCTTAGGGATTGCGGAACCCATGGCTAAATGGCTGTGCGCAGGCTGTATTGAAGCTGGGGAATTCACTGAATAGAAGCTTTAAAGGTATTAGAGATGACCATTAGCGCTATATTCAAGGGGCTCTGCCCTAACTGCAGTGGCGATGTATCAAGCAGTAGGTTAGAGAAAGCCCTACCATGCGCTAAATGCCTTCCTAAATCAAGGAGTAAGGAGTTTAAAATCGATGGGTATTTGCGTAGAGTAAGGGATATTGAGTCAAAGGTTGAAGAAATAGATGATCTATTTAAAAAAGCCATAGGCTCAAGGATGTGGGGTTTGCAGAGGCTGTGGGCTAGGAGATTCTTTAACAATGAGAGCTTCGCAATGATTGCGCCTACGGGTAGTGGAAAGACCACTATGCAAGTAATGCTAGCTATACACGCTGCCTCCAATGGGGTAAGATCGCTGATTCTCGTCCCTACAAGCCTATTGGCCAGCCAAGTGCATCAGAAGGCAATTGATCTAGGGGGGAAGCTCGGGCTCAGCGACGTAAAGGTTGTTGCATACCACAGCTTGCTTAGCGAAAGAGAAAAGAGTAAAGCTATTGAGGAAGCCTCAAATGCTTCAATAATAATTACAACGCCTGTTTCACTAATGAAGAGGCCTGAGCTACAGCAACCGATTGGCATAGCATTCATAGATGACGTCGATAGCTTTCTCAGGAGGAGTAAAAGCGTTGACATAGTTTTGAGAATGCTTGGAGTTACTGAAGAAGAGTGTAGAATCGTTGAAGAAATACATAGGCTTGAGGGAGAAGCGAGAAAAGTAGCTGTTGAAAACCCTGATGAAGCGAGAATGCTTGTAAAGAATGCGCAAATGCTTAAGGATCATTTGAGGAGGAGAGTTAAGGGCATAGTCATTGTTAGTGGAGCTACGCAATCCGCTAGAAGGACTAAGAGAGTGAGGCTGCTAAACACTCTATATGGATTCAGCGTCGGAGGTAAGGTAGAAGTAGGTAGAAACATCGTCGATATGTACATTAAGCCCCATCCTCAATGCTTTGAGGATACGTTGGAGGCAGTAGTAAGGAGGCTGGGTACGGGAGGGCTAATATACATCCCTATGGATAAGGGGGCTGAGTACGTTGAGAACATAGCGAAGTTCCTAAAGAGCAGAGGGCTTAGAGTTGAAGCTTACTTGGGGGCTAGAAAGAAAGTATTTGAGAAATTTGTTTCAGGCGAAATAGATGCGTTGATAGGGATAGCGTCATATAGAAGCCCTCTTACTAGGGGAATAGATTTGCCTGAGAGAGTTAGGTATGCTGTATTCGCTGGAGTTCCTAAGTTCATGCTGAGGATAAGTGTAGACGAGTTTCACCCAGGGAGGTGGCTTATACTGCTTAACGAAGTGAGGGATGTCGTATACAATAAGTACCCCTCGGAATTTAATAAAGTCCTCGGAGGCCTCATAAAGATAAGGCTGGCCAGCAGGGATGTCTTAGAAGATGTCCGCAGAGCGTTGAAGACGGGCGGAGAGTTAACTGGGTACCGAGAGCTTGTCAGAAGAGTTGCTAGTGAATCACTTGAATTCATCAATAAAGTACTCAAAGACCCTGAGGTTGTAGATAAGTTAGCTCAGAGTAAAACCATTACTTTTGGAAGCAGGGAAGGCGAGTACTACTTCATTATACCTGATGCAATAGCCTACATTCAGGCTAGTG
>CALKYD010000078.1 GCA_938003605.1 uncultured Sulfolobales archaeon
AAAGAAGCTGCCCTCCTCACTAAGCGTAAGTGAATGAGCGTAGTTAGGGCAAGCGGTATAGCCAGTGGCAACGCTATTGATGGAGTAAATGAGCTTCCCCTATTAATTGCCGCAAATATTGTGGTAGCTATTGCGGCTAACAACGTGTAGAGAAAAAGATCAGCTGTAATCACGATGCGCTTGCCTGAATGCCCCATGGAAGCTCCTGAAATAGCTTTCTGCGCTGTGAAAGCTATTGAAGCACTTATAAGTGGTGCGAGAATCCACGACACAAGGATCTTCAGCATAGTGGGCCAGTTCACGCTCTGTACGCCGAACTTCATGAGGCTAAATCCGGCTATTCCAGCAACTATGGATTGACTAATACTTATTGGAATCTTCAATATAGTCGATATTAAGCCCCACAGTGTTGTAGCTATGATGGCGGAGAGCATGCCTATTAAAGCCCATCCGCCATCGAAGCTCTCAAACTTTACTATGTCTCTCGCCAAAGTCATTGATATGAGTGAACCGCAGAGTGCAGCTCCTACCAGCTCAGCAAAAGATCCATAGAGTAGGGCTTTCCTTAATTCAAGAGCTTTAGAGCCAACTACTGTTCCAATAGAGTTAGCAGCATTGTTAGCTCCATTAATCCACGCTGCAGCAAATGCAGCTGCTAAGCCTATCATTAATGCGAGCAGATAGTTCAACGTCGATCATCTGCATTACGTAGAGTATGTATGAATACATACATTATTGTAGCATTGAGTAAGGGTAATCTAAGGTAAACCGGTATATAAATATTTGGCCAGCCTAGATATGAGTGCAGAGTACTGGTGGAGGTGTTTTACCTTCAGGTGAAGGAGCTTGGAGAGCGTTAATTCAACGGGGAAGAGCTATGGGACCTTGATGAACCCCTAGGAATTCTGGGCTGGTGAATCCTAAGAGCTGCGTAGCTCAAAAACTGCAAATCCCTCTTAAACCTAAAGTCCTTCGCCTTGATATACGCCTTTATAAACCCTTGCTGTCTCACTGCACATCTTTATTAACACTAATTGAGCTACCTGTGTTCCAACAGAAATGAGTACTCCGTATGGGTTATACACTGTTAGAAGACCTATGCCTCTACCATAGTACCCGGGGTCCCAGACTGCTGTAGCTAGGAAAACCCCCATTCTAATAAGCGATGATCTGGGGATAGCTAGCCCCACGCAGTTACTTGGTATAGACACTTCCTCAGAGTACCTTATTATGTATGGGCCTGGGCTTAAATGGAAGGAGTCTTTTTCAGGCAGTATTTGATTATATGTAGGAACTTCCCTACCGTCTCGATGCAACTCCCCCCTACCCCCTAAGGCATATACTTCAGCTAAAGTAAGCTTAATGCCTGAGCAATCAAGTTTATGCTCAGGCAAACCCAGTATTCTAGCGATATCCTCGGGGCTTAAGATACACATAGCTGCAGCACCTAAAATTAAGCCACATTAAGTATGAGTTAATAAAGTGTTCAGGGCTTGTAAAAAGGCTGTTAGTTAAGCTTACAACAGTATTTATACTTGGATTACTATCTACTCCCAGTAAAGTGATGATGCTTGTAAGGCCTGATGAGTGGTGAAGATAAATCAGGCTTCTGAACAATCAGTGCTCAGACAACCTATGGAAATAAAAGAGCTTTGACAGCAGGTGTAAAAGCTATGGCATCATACTCTAAGTGGTTTAAGAAAAGGGATTTCATAGTTTACTACGCACTCTTCAGGACCTATGGAGGAAGATCTTTTAACTTAGGTGAAGCAGTTGACTTCATTAGGGAAAACTTTTGCTTCAATAGATCTACTGCAATAAACATTTTAAAGAGATTGTTGAAGCTTGGCTTAGTTACGCAGCGAAACGAGTTAGAATACATATGTACGGACTTGATCTTTGTACTGGAAGGCTTCCTCAACCACTATAAGAACATTAGGTTGAGCAGGTGCGTCAAAGAAAAATGATGTCTTTCTATTTCCCACTCCTTTTACTCAACTAATTACTGAGCTGCTAGAACTATCTCTATAGTGCTTATCCTCGCTTGACGTCCATCGGGGTTCGTTACGGTTTGGCTTCCAATCTTTATGTCTTTTACAGCTACTTTCCCTGGTAAAAACCTGCTCTTCACTATTTCAGCTACATCAACTGCCTTACTTATAGCTCTTCCTCTAGCTTTTACAACTACTTCGTTTACGCCTTGGTGTACTAGAGTTAGTACCGCTAATACGTAGTTCATTACATTCTTTTTTCCAACGAGTACTGTGTTGCTTGGTTGTGGTGCTGCTTGAGCCATATCCTTCCTGCACCCCATTGGAGTTGCTGTACCTTTAAATTGAAAAGCGGTGTATATAAGCATTTTCCTCCAATGCTCATTGAGCGGTGTATTACTGTACCTCCATCTTTTATATGTAATTCACTTAGCCGATCTTTAGTTAGGTGTTGCTGTAATTGCCTGTAAATCCCATATATGCAAACCTTTGCCCATCCTGCGGTGGAGAGGTTGACGCTGTCTCTGCAGCATCTCACGGAGTCTGCAGAAAGTGCTTAGCTGGGGGAGCAGGGGGTTATTCATTAAGTAACTACATGGATCACCTCTATAAGGAAATGAGTGAAGTAGAGGAGCTGTTCTCAAGCATAGTTGGAGGCAATGGGTTGTGGAACATACAGAAGATTTGGCTAAAGAAGCTGCTTAAGGGAGATAACGTGAGCATTATTGCTCCAACGGGGGTTGGAAAAACTACTTTACTCATAGCTTACGCACTACACGCAACTACTAAAAGGAATTGGAAGGCGCTATTCCTTACACCAACTGCTAGCCTAGGTAGGCAGGTATACGATAAACTTATTGAAGCAGCGGGAAAGCTCAGCCTTAACTCAAGGATACTCTTCTACGACTCCAGTGCGAGTAAAGCGGAGAGGAGTGAAGTGCTCGCTAAGATCGTTAGTGGAGACTACGACGTATTGATATTGACGAACGGCTTAGTATCTAAGAGACCCGAGTTATTGAAGGACAAGTTCTTCAACTTAATAGCTGTAGACGACGTTGATGCAGTGCTCAACAAGTCTAAGAATATAGTTAAGTTGCTTAACGCACTAGGGTATACTGATGACGTAATTGATTTAGCTAAGAAGTTAGTTGAGCTAAGAACAAGGATCTACTTAAGTAGAAGGTTTAGAGGGACTTTAGACTACACGCTTAGAGAGGAGTTAGGGAAATACATGGATCTAGAGAACAACTTAAGGAAGTTTAAAGACAGAGGAGCTAGAGGGCAAATTGTTGTAGCAAGTGCAACAGGGAAGTTGAGGGGGCCTTATGCAGCAGTTATGAGAGAGCTCCTGGAACTCGACGTCCCCTGCATAGCTACTTATGGAAGAGACGTTACAGATTCCTACACTGTAGTGAGTAGGGAGGACTTATTGAGCACCCTCATGGATGTAGTGAAGGAAGTGGGGGAAGGCTTCATAATTTACACCAGCCCCCACCACCCTTCCAGAGGCCTTATTAATGTAGATGAATTAGTGAATGTAATTAAGGCTTCCACAGGCCTGAGAGTAGCTAAAGCCACTCCAGGCAGTGTGCGTAAGCTAATTAACGGTCTTTTAGACGGAGTTGTGGGGTCAGCGTCTTACTATGGCGTTAGCGTGAGAGGCATAGATGCTCCTAAGACGGTTAAATATGTGATCTTTATAGGAACCCCATGCTTTAAAGTAGAGCTTTCTAAAGCACTCACTAACATTAAGACTCTGCACAGACTCCTCATATACTTGAATGAAAGAGGCTATAACACTGGAGATCGTCTGACAACTTTGAGCAATATCACTAGAGCTCTGAGTCCAGGGGAGCTCAGGTTAGTGAGCTTGACTCTTAGAGGAGTAGTTGAGAGAAGTGAGGTAACTAATGACAGGGTTTTAAAGGCCTTAAGTTGTGTTGAGGGGGAAGCTAAGTGGGTTGAAGAGGCAATTACTGAAATCCTTGAGAGGGAGGGCAAAGTACTTGTTGGAACTATGCTGATATCTAGAAGCAGTGGAAAACCCTTTGTCATAGTGCCCGATGCTCTTACCTACATACAGGCCACTGGTAGAACTTCAAGGATGTTGAATGGAGCTATGACTCATGGAATATCAGTATTAATAGAGCTAGAGGAATTTAAGGAACTAGTGAAGGCGCTGAGCAAGAGGCTTGAGTACATAGGGATCCCTCCCTTAAGGCATCTAAGCGAAGTTGACTTGACTCAAGAGCTTAAGAAAGCCGATTCATCAAGATCGAACCTCAATAGAGGTGAAATGCGTGTGCGAAGCATACTGCTAGTCGTTGAATCTCCAACTAAAGCTAAGACTATAGCTAAATTCTATGGGGAGCCCTCGAGGAGGAGGATTGGAGGCTTATTTGTTTACGAAGTCCCAGCAGTAATTGATGGCGAACTAATTTACTTAAATATCGTCGCTACAGGAGGCCACATATACGATCTAACGACAGATCCATTGAGGGGAGTGTATGGTGTGGAGTATGAGCGCTCAATAGATACGTACACGCCCATTTATGAGACCATAAAGAGGTGTAGGCTTTGTGGAGTGCAGTTTACCAATGGCTCTTCATGCCCTAAATGCGGCAGTAGAGCTATCAGGGACTCAATTGTAGTAGTGAATGTATTGAGGAAGCTTGGAAGCGAAGTAGACGAAGTCCTCATCTCCACAGATCCTGATGCTGAAGGCGAGAAAATAGCTTACGATGTGTACATGGCTGTAAGAGCCGTCAATAGGAATGCGCATAGAGTGGAGTTTCACGAAGTCACTAGGAATGCTTTAGAGAGAGCTTTAAAGAATAAGAGGTCTATTGATTTAAGCCTAGTTCAAGCACAGATCTTTAGGAGGGTTCTGGATAGATTGATAGGATTTAAGACAAGCTTGGAGCTGCAATCCAAGTACTCAAAGAAGTGGCTCGGCATAGGTAGGGTTCAAGCACCGGCGTTAAAGTGGGTTGTAGATTCATACAATTCTTGGATTCATGGAAGATGTTATTCAATTGATTTACTGCTGGGGAAGAAGCCTGAACTAAGGGCATCGATATGCATTAAGGATGGAGATGAGGCTAAGCTCTTTGCAGAGGAGCTATTGAAGAGAGGGTCTATTGAAGTACTTGTTGAGGAAATTATTGACAGGAAAATGCATCCTAAACCACCGTACACCACTGACGAGCTCATAAGTGATGCATCTACGCTGGGAATACCTGCTCCAACTACTATGAGGATTGCCCAAGAGCTATTCGAAGGAGGGCTAATAACTTATCACAGGACTGACTCAGTTCACGTGTCTAGCGCAGGGATATCCATAGCTGAGAAGTACCTTGAGTCAAGGGGTTTAAGGAAGTTCTTTACCCCTAGGTATTGGGGGGCTAAGGGAACTCATGAGGCCATAAGGCCCGTTCACCCTCTTGATTCAAGTGAAGTGGAGAAGGCTGTAGTTGAAGGATTGCTGTTTCTGCCCACCTACTTCACTGCAGCCCATAAGAAAGTTTACGACCTTATATTTAGGAGATTTATAGCTAGCCAGATGAGTGAAGCAGTAGTCCGCTTCATTAAGCTATCCACCCATATTCACGGCAAATCAATGTGCTTGGAAGTGCCCGTAGAAGTAATTGTAGAAGGCTTTAACGTAGTTGAGCCCATTCACACCTACAGTTGGTTAATTGAGGAAGTAAGCCGTGGAATGCTTACGTTAAGGAGCGTCAAGCTACGTAAATCCTCTCTAGGCAAACTACTCGATCACGGGGGCCTCGTTAAGTTAATGAAGGCTAACGGTATTGGCAGGCCGAGCACATATGTGCCAACCATAGTTCAGATAAGGAGGCATGGCTACGTTGTTGAGTCTAAGTACAAGAAGTACCTCATTCCGACGAAAGCCGGGTTAGAGGTATTAAGCTACGTAGAATCAAGTTATCCAGAGCTAGTTACGGTAGAAGCTACAAGATACATGGAGGAGCTTATTGACGCTATTGCAGGCGGTGTAAAGGACTTTAGCGAAGCCCTTGAGTTAGCCATTAGTAGAGTGAGGTTACAGGGACTTGAGTTCGCCAACGCTGGCTCTGCAGAGGCTCAAGTCATTGGGAGTTAAGACCTATG
>CALKYD010000079.1 GCA_938003605.1 uncultured Sulfolobales archaeon
AGAGTTATGGATAGGCCTTCAAGGGATTTAGCGAACGCATCTATTGCAAGCTGCTCCTTTCCACCGATAGTTTTAGCGTACTTCCTGAGGTGTTTCGCTAGCTCTACTTCAATTGCTCCGCCTCCAATCACTATTCTCCCATCCTTTAATGCATCAGCTACTGCTGAGAGAGCGTCCCTAAAGGCTCTCTCAGCTTCATCAACTAGCCTCTCAAGCCCTCCCCTTATGAGTATGCTCACAGCCCTTGGATTCTTACATCCCTCTACAAACACCATTTTATCTTCTCCAATCTTCCTCTCTTCAACTAGTTCAGCGTAGCCTAGGTCCTCAGGCTTTAAGTCATCTATGTTACTAGCTATTCTTCCTCCTGTTGCTCTCTCTAGTTTCTCCATGTCGCTTCTCTTCACTCTTCTAACTGCGAGTATTCCTTTCTTAGCTAGGAAGTGTTGTGCTACTTCATCAATGCCCTTCTGACATATGACTACGTTAGCTCCAACACTAGCAATCTTCTCAACCATATCCTTAAGTAGTTGTGCTTCTTCATCTAGGAACTTCTTGATTGCCTCAGGTGAAGTAATGTTTATTTTAGCAGATATCTCTGGTTTTTCTACTTCTAGTGGTGCGTCTAGTAGTGCTATTTTTGCTTTCTCAACTCTCCTAGGCATACCTGGGTGAACTACCTCCTTATCAAGCACAAGGCCGTAGACAAGCTGAGTATCTAAGACGCTTCCACCCTTCTTCTTCTCTACCTTAATGTCGTCGAGTCTAACGTTGTACCTACCACTAGGATCTTTCTCAGCTATAGCTAATATAGCGTCTATAGCTATTTTCGCAATCCTGTCCTTAACTGCTCCACTACCTATATACTTGCTTGATATAGCTGTATCAACAACTTTCCTGAGGATACCCCTATCCTCAGGATCGACTTGTTCAGCTATTTCACCCAGGGCTTCAAGGGCCTTCTGCATAGCCCTAGTGTAGCCTTCAATAATTAGAGTTGGGTGTATGTTTTGATCGAGGAGTTCCTCGGATTTAGCTAGAAGGGTTCCAGCAAGAACAACAGCGCTAGTAGTCCCATCACCTACTTCAGCGTCCTGAGCTTTTGCAACTTCCACCAATAGCTTGGCTGCCGGATGCTGAACCTCCATTTCCTTAACTATGGCTGCTCCATCGTTAGTTACAGTTATGTCGCCAAAGCTGTCGACAAGCATTTTATCTAAGCCCCTTGGCCCAAGGCTTGACTTAAGGACTTCGGCCAGCACTCTTGCAGCCATTATATTAGCCCTTAAGGCATCCTTACCAGTAGTCCTCTGAGTGCCCTCCTTTAACACTAGTACAGGTATTCCATAGAGAGCCATAATGCACTCCCTCTATAAAGCCTTCAAATAGTTAGCATAAAACCGGTTCTATATAAACTTTTATGTTAATTAATTGCCAAGATCGTGGAAGCTAGATCTTTAGAAATACGTTGTGATTCTTAAGAACATCCCTAATGGTTCTCCTCAAGATCATTGCGTCGAAATCCCTTTTCCCAAACCCACCCATTTGCTCTAAAACGAGCTTTCCATCTAGGAATACCTTTAAACATGGAATAGCCCTTACACCTCCTAAGAGCTCTGGGTGGTTTACTGCAGATACCCTCATAATTAATATCGATGGGTCAAGCGTTTTCTCCACAATCTTTAATGCTTCAGTAAACTCAACGCTCTCCTTCATCTTAGGGTTATAGTATTCAATCATGACTACTCTATAAGTTCTCAAAGCTCTCTCGACTTCATCAATGCTAGTTACTTCATACATTATGCCTCGCTCCTCATTTTAAAACTCTATTTTTTCAACTCTATATTTCTTGCTCTCTGGAGCTTATTTCAGAGACTATGAGGGAGATCTCCTTTCCAACTAAGTACACTGGGTAGAAAGTTTTTAGAGAACTAACGGTTTTACTCCTCGGGCTATGCAAACCGCTTTCACTAACAATGACGAAGCCTACGTCAAGTACTTCCCTGAGCTCAGCTATGCTTGCCGTCCTTACGTAGTCCTCAAACAAGGCGCTGAACGATAGTTGCTCCCTTACATAGTTCTCCGAGACGCTGTATCCACATATGATGCAGGAGTAGTCAGGCATCACTGATCTAAAGCCGCACTTCGGGCACTGAACTAAGGTAGGCCTACCGTACTTCTCCCAGACATACTTCAATGCATCTATCAACTCACTCCTACCGCTCTTAACTAACTCCCCATATACTTCA
The DNA here is from genome assembly GCA_938003605.1 of uncultured Sulfolobales archaeon. The sequence goes on from CALKYD010000079.1 coordinate 2,250, forward strand.
CTAATGAATGGAATAACTGTCTCCTCCCCATAGCTTATTATGAAGTTCAGCTGCTCTGCCGTAAGCTTGTCAACGTTCTCAAGGATTTTAGCTGAAATGAGTTTATTTACGCTCCTCCTATTTGACTCAATTCTTTTCAGCAGCACGTCTATAGAAGGCTTAGAAGTCGTTGAGTGCACTACTAGCTCTAGGACTTCCTTTACGAGCTCTTTTCGAAAACCCTCATCACTCACTAAATCCCTTAATCCAAGGGCTTCACTTACTTCATTAAAGTATTGCGCCAAGAGCTCTCCAACAATATCTCTATTAATTCTTCTTACAGAGCTCTTCCCTCCAGACTTTCTTTTCCTTCCCGCCTCAACATTCTTGACCATACAAGACCTTCCCTTAGCTTATGATGAGGGCTAGATAATTCTATGAGCCCTCTCCCGCTTCTTAATGTACACACTTATTAAGTAACTAATGGTGTTCATTAACATTGATTCGTACTTAGGGTGCTTGTACTTAGCTAGCAGCTCTTCGTATTCTTCAGGGGATGGCTTATGATCGAAGAGCCCCCTAGCCAACTCCCTACTTATGAATTTTAAAAGCCTACCGTATTCCTCGCCAAGCTCTACTTCTACAGAGTAATACCTTTCAACAACTTCCTCTATAAGCTCCCCTATGTAATCATCAGTTATATCCATAAGTCTTTGAACTACGTTAGCCTCCTTCCCCACTTGACCACGCTCCACATCAATAGCTTTACTCACTAACACTGGTAAACATATAGAGGTATTTAAGTTAATTGACGTTAGACCGCTAGCCACCGTTGTCGAACAGTAGTCGTAACATGACTACTCGTTCCACCTATGCCTTAAGTACTTCATGGCGGCTTTCAAAGCTTAGAAACGCTTCCGCCTAGCGTTAACCTCCATAACTTATTTGAAGTGTAAAGCTTGTTTACTCTTCACGTATAGTGAGTCCTAAGAGCCCTACGCTGATATGTGGCGAGGAAGTTAAGCCCGAATGAGTATTGAATGATGAAGTGCTCAAGATATGGGTTAGAGAGATGTGGGGGCTTCACATATTCACCTCGAAAGCCCTTCATGAAATGAGGGGGAAGGCCTAGCATGATGGAAGTCAACGCTAGGCTGGAACGAAAACAGGGGGAGAGTCGAGTACTAGATGAAGAAAACGTAGTTGCTTAGCTTTCCGCTTTCAAACCCTTTACTTAACTTTACATATGAGGCTTTACGCAAGCCGTATGTTTCTTTAGCTGAAAACACAGTCAGTACTTTGCCTGAGTGATTGATTCTATATCCATCCACTACTTCATGACTTCTAACAACAGCTTTTACTCCAGTTACTTCAATGAATTTCTTAGTGAGTTCTTCCCCAAACATTATACCCGCTCCTCTCACTGAGTCAACATAATCCGAGATCCCTTCAATTGGATCGCTCCACAGGATGTCCTCAATAGCTAAGTCATCTACTTGAAGGAGGCCTAAGCCCAGTGCATCAAACACGTTTTCTGCATGGAGAATGGTCCTCGGTAT
>CALKYD010000080.1 GCA_938003605.1 uncultured Sulfolobales archaeon
CTATACATAGGAGGCTTAACCAAGGGCTTAAGCATACTCTTAATTGATGACGAGAAAGCATTTAACGCCTTACTAAAGGATCTCAAGTGGCTTCTTGAATCCATAGACTTCAGGGAATACGATGAGAACACGCTCAGTGAAGTAATCAGGGAGGTAGACGCGGATAGGAGGAGGGTTAAGCTAGCTCTTGAGGGGAAGCTGAGGGTCAGGAGGAAGGAGCTTATGAAGACAACCCTCTTCATAGTTGAATCACCTAATAAAGCAAGGACTATAGCGAGGTTGTTTGGGAGGCCTACTAGAAGGGTCATTGATGGATTGCAGTCCTACGAAGTCTTGACTGAAGATAGATTAATGGTGGTGACTGCTACAGGTGGACACATACTTGACTTAGTTACAAACGAAGGATTCTTTGGAGTAATTGTTGAAAAATCATCGTTTAAGCCAATATATAAGCCTATAAGGAGATGCATTAAGTGCGGCAGAGATATCTCTGAAGACGAATCATCATGCCCATTCTGCGGCAGTAAAGTATTTGCAGAAGCTAAGCCAATTATAGAAGCTTTGAGACGCCTTGCCTCGCAAGTTGACGAAATACTTATTGGAACAGATCCTGATTCTGAGGGAGAGAAGATTGCGTGGGATATAATGCTCTTGCTGAAGCCATTAAATAAAAGGATTTACAGAGTTAAATTCCATGAAGTCACTCGCAGAGGCCTTGCTTCAGCGCTGAATTCCCTAACTAATGTTGATAGGAATATGGTTGAAGCACAGATTGTTAGAAGAATAGAGGATCGATGGATAGGTTTTAGCTTAAGCCCCATACTGTGGCGCAAGTTTGGATTAAACTACTTGTCGGCAGGCAGAGTTCAGACCCCTGTCTTGGGATGGATTGTAGAGAGGACTGAAAGACATAGGGAGAGGGCTGACTTAATTACGCTTAAGCTGAAGGGCATTAATGCAGTGCTTTTATTTAAGGCGCCTAGGCATACTGCTAAGGAAATTAAGGAAATTGGCAGAGTTAACTTGAGGAATGTTAGAAGGGAAGTAGTCGTAGTCAACCCACCCCCGCCTTACACTACTGACTCCATGATTTCAGATGCCTCTCGAATACTTAAGGTCCCAGCGATGAAAGTAATGGATTCTGCTCAGAGGCTCTTTGAAGCAGGGCTAATAACTTATCACAGAACTGATAGTACGACTGTCAGTGCGATAGGGATCTCTATAGCTAAGGACTACGTGTCTAGAGTCTTTGGAGAGAATTACTTTCACGCTAGAAAGTGGGAGAAGCCCGGCGCTCATGAATGTATAAGGCCCACTAAGCCTCTTGACTCAAAGCAAGTGATGGCCCTTAAAGCAGCTGGATTACTGTCACTGGCAGTCCCTCTTAGGCCTGAGGACTACAGGCTATACGACCTCGTATTTAAGAGATTCATCTCTAGCCAGATGAAGCCGTGCGTAGTTGAGAAAACAGCGTTCACATTGGATTTCAAGGGCTTTACAAAGGAGTTCTCCTTCATAACGAAAGTCATTGATGACGGTTTTAACAAGCTGAACAAGGCCTTAAATCCAGTTGACTTAGGAGACGTAAGCGACGGCGAGTATGAAGTGGAGAGCGTAAAGTCAAGGTCTGTGCCAGAGCATCCGCTATACACGTACAGCGACTTAGTTGAATTAATGAGGGATAGAGGTATTGGCAGGCCTTCGACTTACGCCAAGATTCTCGACATACTTAAGAGAAGGGGGTATGTCGTGGAAGTTGGCAGGAACAAGCTAATAGCTACATTAAGGGGCAAAAACGTATTCAAGTTTCTAGACGAGATGTTCCACAGCTTAGTGAATGAGGAGAGGACGAAGCTCCTTCAGGAAAAAATAGATTTAATTGAGGCAGGCAAGGAGAGAGCTGAGGAAGTACTCAAAGCCTTCTACCAAGAAGTAAAGCCGTTGACAACCATTGAAAGTATTTGAAGAAGGCTTCTCATTCGTTTATCTTAATGGATTTGCCACAGTTTACGTTAAGGCATGCTTATTCCAAGATCCCCATGTAATTACAAGGATTGCAGTGCGGGGGGTGGGATTTGAACCCACGCAGGCCTACGCCAGCGGATCTCCTACGCTCAAGGCCTTAAGTCCGCCCCCTTTGACCGTGCTCGGGCACCCCCGCTGCTCAGCAATAGTACTGTGTAGATGCTCCTTATAAGTGTTGGGAGTTAATCAGCTCGTCGCGAAGTCTTCACTAATCATTCTGGAGCGGCTTCATCATCTACTCAAGGGGTATGCTGCTACAGCTTTATTTAGTTATTGCATTCATATACTTCCTCGCTTTCCTCAATAAGCCCGTTGTCTTAACTGGCTTAACTATAATTCTCTTCCCCAAGGCCTCCTTAACTATGGACATTGACGCAATTACGTAGTCTTTAGCCAAGTTATTTGTCCTAATGATCCCCTTCATCAATTCATCGTTATAAGCTATTAACTGAGGATCAGCTATGCTTGCTACAGCTACTCCATAAAGTTCTTTAACAGCCCTCCTGATAGCTTCTTCAACTTGGTTCCTCGACACACTTTCATCAGATATCACTCTGAACACTATGTACCTCTTCCTCAGCTTCCCTGGCTTCCCATGTTTCCCGAGCCTCTTTGAGATCTTCACTAATAGCTCCTCTCGCCTCCTCATCTTCGCTAAGTGGAGTAAAGCTATGATGGATAGAGCGGCACTAGCTATTGATAGGGAGAGAGCTACTGCAACTGCAGCCTCTTGGCTAAAGCTTGACACCCTTCCTCACCAATATCTCCCTGGGGATAGTTGTGAAACCGCTCATCACGGCTTCCAGCTCTAGGGAAAGCAATTGCGATAGGAGGAGTGCGATTGACTTAGGGTAGTATAGCTCGCTCCAGTCAATGGCTTTACTTGAGAAGACTACTGGTACTTCAAGGCGTGCTGCGTAGATAAGCCTCCTAACTACTTTAGCTAGAGCTCTTTCGCCTCCAAGAATTAACTTGAGTGGGAGCTCTATGGGCTTACTGAACCTCTTCATCATTGAGAGCTGTTGTCCATCAATGTAGTTCAGTGTCTCTAAGTCAAGTACTACTGCGTCGACTCTACTGTCTCGGGCAGCTAGTCTGGCGGCACTGACGTCCAGGGGCTTTACAGAGACTACTGCTGACTTACTGGTGCTTGTTGAAAGAGCTTTCTTCAAGTCCCTTTCATTAAGTGAAGCAATGACTTTCTTCCCGACTAAAACAACTTCATTCATGTTTGTAGCACTAGTCCAGCCTTCCTTGTTTTCAACTAGCAGTGCTTTATAGCCAAGTCTTCTAGCTACAATCGTTAACTTATCTAACTCACTGGAGTTAACTCCAAAGTCTATGTAATTCATTGAATTAACCCCACTTCCTCCAACAGCTTTCCAACGCTCTCCCTACTTGCCTTGCCTGAGAACGATATCGTTACGTGAACTACGTCTCCTGAATCGCTGAGGACTAGCCTGCCGCAATACAGCTCCTGCTTACTTAACCTGAGGCTCAGCTTCCTCTCCCTAGGATCGTACCTTAATGGGAGGCTGGCCTTCAATATGCTCTTATCAGCTTTAGCTAGTGCTGAAACTATGTGCCTTACAGAGGCTTCAGCATCCCTACCTTGAAGCACTGCTTGAGCTAGCACTATGGGGTTTCCATGATGCCCCTTCACTAACTTCTTAGAGACGACAACTCTATCCCTAAGCTCAACGGGCACTAGGCTTAGTAAGGCTTTTAAAACCTTCTCCTCACTCTCTGTTGCATAAATGAATGCCCTCAGCCTCAGTGAAGCAAACTCAGCTTTGCTCACAGCAAACACTCCCAATGATACATGTATGCAGTACGGTTAATACACATATATATTGCTCTCCAACCAACTGCTTAAGACTGTGCTCACCCGCTAACAATATCAGATAATACTTGCGGATACCTCTAATCCCTTCGGCAATGTCGGCCACGTCCACAGGACTTCTTTACCCACTAAGTATGGGACGCCCTTGAGGCCAACGCCACTAATGAAGACATGGATAACGATAAGTGTCGTTAGTGGGGGGAATCTATAAGAGCTTTAAAAGCTATGAATGATGGAGCTAGCTAAAGCTCTGAGTTTATATGCTTTCATGCCATTAGTTCTATAAGGGGTGTGTATGGAGGATTTACGTAAGTACGTTGTGTTTAATGAAATGACTCAGCTGCCTAAAGTAGTAGAAGCTTCGGGAAGTAAGTACTCTGTGATTGAAGGAGTTGTTGGGGAGTTGGTGAGTGATGGAGTGAGCGAAGTGTACTACATTGGTTGTGGAAGCAGCTATTATGCAGCTTTAGGCGGGGCAATACCATTGTTGAGAAGCCCGTTGAATGCAAGGATCTTTATTCAACCAGCTTCAGAGTTCTTCTTCTACTACACTGACTTAATTGGAAGGCGTATTAGAGGCGGAAAGAGCCTTACAGTGTTCTTCTCAAGATCTGGGGAAACAAGGGAAGTGCTGCTAGCCCTAGATGAATCTAAGAAGCGGGGGGCGAAGACCATTGGATTTACTTGCAGTAAGGGCAGCTACTTAGATAGAAACGCTGATTACTCCATAGTTGTCGAAGAATGCCTTGAGGAGGGGGTATACATGACTAAGTCATTTACAGCACTTTACTTGCTTGGAACACTGGCTTCAATAGCTATGCTGCGCTTAAACAACATTGACGTAGGCATTAACATCTATAAGGAGCTCCACTTACTTAAGGAAGCTCTAGATAACGTAAGCAGTAATATGAGGGCTTTAGAACACATAGCTGTAAAAACCCTTAGTAAGAAAGTATTCTCTGTACTGGCGCCAGGTAACCTATATCCGGTGGCCTTAGAGGCGAGCTTAAAGTTCAAGGAGATCTCCTATACTTTCTCAGAAGCTATTCACGTACTTGAGTTCAGGCACGGCCACAACGCCTTGCTGGAGCGCGGGAGCGAGCTCCAGCTAATAGTCCTGTCACTAAGCAATGACCTCTCCCATGGGAAAACCTTGAGCTTGTACAGAGAGCTCGTGACTAAGGGCTTTGACGCCCTACTGTTCTCTAACGATAGTTCCGCCGACTACTTTATTCCGTGGAGTGGTGGGATGTATCTAGCACCAATAGTCTACATACTCCCCCTATACTACATTACTTTCATCAGATCAGTATTGCTTGGCTACAACCCTGATAAACCTCTGCACATATCTAGAGTAGTTCTCTCAATATAGCTTAACGCTACAGTTAACTAGGAGTGGGGGTCCGCTATGTATTCATCTATGAAACTCGTCCTAAGGCATTTAACGGTAGTTAGCTCCAGCGAACTAATAGATGATGGCTATATAGTCGTAGAGGGAGGTGTTATAAGGGATGTTGGTAGAGAGCCTTTCGGAGGCTCTGTAAGCAATGAAGTGAACTTAAGTGGATACATAGCTGTGCCAGGCTTCATAGATACACACACCCATGGAGTTGGGGGGCTTGACGTAACTTCAAATCCGGAGCCTCACAGGATTCTTGAAATGAGCAAGCATTACGTAAGGCATGGCGTAACTAGCTATGTTCCTACAACTGTAACAGCGCCTCACGAAGTAATAATTGATGCCTGTAGGGCTGTGAGAGAGGCGTGCATGCAATGGACTCCAAGCAATGGCTCAAGAATACTAGGAGTGCACCTCGAAGGCCCATACATAAATCCTGAGGCGGCTGGAGCTCAAAACACAGCTTACATACGTAAGCCTAGCGTAAGGGAGCTCCAGGAGTATGTTGATGCATCTGGAAGAACTGTTGTGCAATTAACTATTGCTCCAGAAATTGATGGAGCTCTTGACTTAATACGCTACGCGAGCAGCTTGGGGATAGTTGTTAGCGCTGGACACACGCATTCATCGTATGAAGAGGGAGTTAGAGCAGTTGAGCTGGGGGTTTCTAAGGCAACTCACATATTTAATGGAATGACTAAGTTTCATCACAGAGAGCCGGGGATAGCGCTAGCCCTTCTTCAATCACCTGGAGTATTCATAGAGTTGATAGCTGACTTCATACACTTGCACCCAGCAGTCGTTAAAATGACTATAGATCTAGTGGGCCCTGGCAGAGCGGCCTTGATAACAGATTCCATAGCTGCAACAGATATGCCTGACGGCATCTACGAGCTTGGAGGACTTAAAGTAGTTGTTGAAAAAGGCGTGTGTAGACTGCTTAGCACAGGCTCTTTAGCTGGCAGCACTCTCACAATGGATAAAGCCTTTAGAAACATAGTTAAGTTGGGGTACAGCTTAACTAATGCCGTAGCTATGGCTAGCTCTACTCCAGCTAGAAGCATTAATGTCTATGGGGAGCTGAAGGTGGGAGACATAAGGGCTGGCTATAAAGCTGACATAACTGTACTTAACAGAGAACTGAAAGTAGTTAAAACAATAGTTGGGGGAAGCATCGTTTACGAAAAGGAGTAGCCTTCTACTTCCAGCCGGCTGAACGTGCCTAAACATAGGTTCTTGCTTATTGACGTTAAACCATCTGCACACCATGTACTCAGTCTCTGAGAACAGCGTTTTTATCCCCTTTAGGGGTCTTACGCTAAGTCGGGTGGTGTATTGAGTGGAGTTGAATCCATTAACTCATTTAAAGACTATGTCATCAAGCTATTGGCGAAGGTGGTTGATGAAGAGGGGGGAAACATAGATTCTGCAGCAAGCATTCTAGCTGATTCACTGAGTAAAGGCGGTTTCATATATGTCTTTGGAACAGGGCACTCAATGATGATGGCTCTAGAGATGTTCTATAGGGCTGGGGGATTAGTCAGAGTATACCCCCTACTCGACCTATCTATATCCTGCATGAACGGGGCCGTAAAGAGCACTTTGCTGGAGAGAGTGTCTGGATACGCTAAAGCACTCTTAAGTTCAGCTTACATAAAGCCCCACTCAGCCATCATAATAGTGTCGAACTCAGGGAAGAACGCTGTTCCAGTAGAGCTAGCTAAAGAAGCTCGTGAGAGAGGGTTGAAGGTAGTAGCTCTGACCTCCCTTGAGTTCTCGAAGAGAGTTCCTGCAGAAAACCCTCTTGGAAGAAAGCTATATGAATTAGCTGACGTAACGATAGACAACAAAGTCCCCGAAGGAGACGCCGTCCATGAGCTGGAGGGCTTGGAAGTCAAAGTAGCCCCTGTATCAACTATAGTGAATGCATTCATAGTACAGCTCTTAGTCATAAGGACTGTTGAGAAGTTAGTTGAGATGGGAGTGAAGCCTGAAGTATGGGTTAGCGCAAATGTGCCGGGCGGCATAGAGAGAAACGAAGAGTACGTGAGGAAGTACGTTGGTGAAGTAAAAGCCCTTTAAAGCCGGGGGCTTAAAAGTATGCAGCATTCAAAGAGCTCTAGATACAGCTTACGAAACTGCTTTAGTTAAATACCTTGGCTTATCTATCGGTCTCTGGAGCTTTAAGCCAAGCCTGTAGGCTAGGAATTGCAGAGGCACTGTATACGCTATTGGAGCTAAGTATCTATCCACGTGCATTACTTTAATTACGCTAGCGTTCCTTAACTCAAGCAGAGCCGGATCGTTATCGAAGCCTATTACAGCAACTGTGGCCCCCATATCTATTGATGTCTTGATTAACGGGTATGAAGCCCTCGCTGCATGGGGTTCAACGGGGACTAGGAATAACGTGAAGAACTCTCTTTCAACAAGGGATATAGGCCCGTGCCTGAACTCCCCTGCCTCCATGCCTTCAGCATGCATGTATGCTACCTCCTTTATTTTAAGCGCCCCCTCTAGAGCTATTGGATACGTTATTCCTCTTGAAATAACGTATCCACTTCTACAGAAAGCTATTTCCTCAGCTGCCTTAGAGGCTTCTGCATCTAATTCAGCCATGCTCTCACTGAGCTTAAGGGCGTAGTCCTTTACTCTGTTCAGAGCTTCTCTATAATCTGATGCAGTAACCCTACCCATATCCCTAGCCACTCTAATGGATACCTTGTATAGAGTTGTAAGCGTAGTGACGAAAGTCTTTGTAGCTGGGACAGCTAGCTCAGGCCCTGCACCTATTGGTAGATAGAGGTTAGCTATGTTGGCAAGCCTTGAGCCAACGTAGTTAGTTAAGCCCATTATAGTTGCTCCACGAAGCTTCGCTTCATAAACTGCCTGCACTACGTCCCTTGTCTCACCGGACTGCGATATAGCTATTACTACTGTTCCAGGCCCAACGTTCTCCATGTAGTAGAGGGGGAATTCAGCAGCGCTAGTTACGATAGGTGATATGCCGGCTAACTCAGATAGATAATATGATGCAACTAGGCCTGCGTGTAGGCTTGTGCCATTAGCTATTATGTACACGTCGTCAGCCTCCCTCACGTGTTTTGAAGCATACGAGAGGTACTTCTCCTGGTGTACTGCTAGGCAGCGGAGGATGGCGTACGGTATTTCATACATTTCGCGAAGCATGTGGTGTGGATAGCCGTCTTTCTCAACGAACTCCTCTACTACAGATAGCTTGCTGAAAACCTTGTCTAAGCGCAGTAATCCATGGAGTCTGTAGAACCTGGCGGTTGAGGAGTTTACTAAAACTAGTTCCCCCCTGCTTAACTCAGCGTATTCATCCGCTAGGCCGTGTAGAGCGCTTTTACTTGATGAAACTATAGTTAAGTCCCTTCCCCTACCTACGTAGAGGGGTTGAAGGCTCGTGTATGCAATGATGCTCCCAGACTCTTCGCTGAGCACTGCGTAGGAGTAGAAGCCCTCTAAGCTCTGCTCTGCAACAGCTATGGATTCAAGAGTGCTTAAGCCCTTCCTTAGGTTTTCTTCAATTAAGTGAGCTATTACTTCGAAGTCAGACCTGGACTTCAACTCGTGTCCCTCCATTACTAGCTTGTCGTAGATCGCTTCATAGTTTGCTATAGCTCCGTCACCTACGATAGCGATCCTCTTACTGCAATCCATGTGGGGGTGGGCGTTGTCTACGTGGGGCCTTCCATGAGTTGAGAACCTAACGTGCCCTAGAGCTATTGGGGTGAACAGCTCCCCCAACTTGAGTTTCTCAATGACTTCCCCCGGCTCACCTACCTCCTTTAATACCCCTAGCCTCCCTCCATTAATGAAGGCTAGTCCAGTAGTGTCGAATCCACGGTGCTTAAGCCTCTTCAACCCAGTCAGTACTGCTGGTACAATGTTTCTACTTGAATGAGATACGGCTCCAAATATTCCTCCCAAATCATGCACCTACGCTGGCCAGCTCACTAATTTACTTAAATACCCACTTATCTTTTACCTTATAGTGTAAAGCTCGCTAAGCCGTGGTGCCTGCATTGAAGGTCTACAGGGGCTTAATAGTGTCGGAGGGCGTGGCTGTAGGGCCTTTAACTAAGTATGGCTTCACTGATGCATTAAGCTCTGTTCCAAGCAATTGCTTGGCCAGCAATGTGGATTTTGAAGTAAGTAGGCTTGAGAAAGCCTTAAGTGACTTCAAGAAGTACTTGGAGGGCCTTAAGAAGGCCCTCCCTGAAAGCGAGCAGGAGCTTCTCAACGCTCACAAAGCAATGGCTGAAGCAATAGTTAGTGAAGCAGTAAGCCATGTAGTTGAGGAGAATGTTTGCGGAGAACTAGCAGTTAAAAAAGTCTTCGAGAAGTACAGCGAGTTATTAAAGGAGAGTGGAAGCGAACTAATAGCTCTAAGAGCCGGCGACTTAAGGAACGTTGCGTCAGCAATTGTGGGGTACTTAACTGAGCTAAAGCAAGGCGTTGGGGAAAGCATTGAGATTGGGGGTAGAATAGTTGTAGCTAGAGAGCTAAACCCAGTCGACTTACTTAAGTTAGTTAGACAGGGGTTAAAGGGGATC
>CALKYD010000081.1 GCA_938003605.1 uncultured Sulfolobales archaeon
GCGCCAAAAGGATCGTTTGTAGCCCTCCTTAAGCTTTAAAACAACACTCTATATGGAGGCTATTTAATGCTGAAGAAAAGTCTTTTTAGACAGTACAGAGTTGTCTAAATCCTCTCTATGCCAATCATTTTAGCTACATCATATATTATCGGAGGCTTCCAATACTCTTTAGAAATGGACTTCAGTATGCCTATAATCCACGCTATCGCTACCACTATGCCCAATAGTGATGAGAGTGCAAAGCTAATGATTCCCCCAACTATTGGCATGAGTCCAAGGATTGCCGTAATTATTGATATCAATATACTTGCTATAGCAGCCAGTATGAATAGAGATATTGATAGATAGGACCAGTACTTAGCGTACTTAAACTGAGGCTTTAACGCTAGTACAATGATTGCTCCAATTATTGATGCAGCCCATCCAATTAATGCAAATAGTTTTTCCTCATCAGAAATCTCCGTGGACAACTAACCACCGAGTATATGAGGGGGCCGTACATTTATAAAGCTTTGCGTCTGGCTTTAAGCAATTGCTCTTGCTTCTACGAGAGTTGTTGGGGCTACTTCGTATACTGGCTGCTGCTTCTCATAAGTATACCTAGCGTTCCTATCCTTAGCTAATCCAACGAATACGTTGTGCAGCCTGCCTAGGGGTATCAGTACTTCAAGTGCTTTAGTTGGCGTGAGCTTGTCTCCCTCACTTACTGTAGCTGTTTCAGGGATTATCCTAATGTAGTCTCTGCTTACTTCAGCTCTAGCTATGCTCTGCACTATTAGAGCTCTCTTAGCTACATCAATCATTTCGTCCACGCTCCAATCCCCGCTCTTCACTACGAGCTGGTGGTGGAGGGGCTTTGATCTAGTGAATAGCCCCCTGGCATTACCTGGCCTTGATTCATCAAGTACAGTCATTCTTGTATGTAGGTAATCCACTATGAAGCCGTCTTCAACAAGCGTTCTCCTCCAAGCTGGGTAGAGCTCGTCGTCGAAAGTCCTTTGGAGGGGGCCTGAGTAGAATGGGTCTTCAACAATGTTTACTCTCTCCCCTAGGCTGGACCCAATCCTTAGCTTAACTGGCTCATCTCCCTGCAGCAAGTGGGCTAGCTCATGGAATAATGCTGGAGATGCTTCACCGCTAAGTATTACTTTCCAGTGGCCGCTGTACATGGGGTTAAACCTCTTGGCAATTAATTGATGCCTTAAGTTGTTGACTAAGCCGTCAACTATGCTCGTCAACTCATCATATATGTCTTTCACTCTCAGTGCAGCCGTTAAAGCACCTGTTGAAGCGAGGACTCCATACATTAATGCATAGGGGTATACGTAGAGCTCTGTGATAGCTCTTCTCTCTACAGCAACTACATCGTATTCTTCAACGAAGTGCTCGACTCTCACTGCTCTGTGGGACGCTATTACTTCTCCCTTCACCCCCCTCTCAACGAGCATTTCATAAGTTACTTCAGCTAGAGCCCTTAATTCATTTTCATCGACTTCCCCGCCTACGCTGAACTCGCCTCTAGATAGAGCTTCATTAAACCACTTCCCACTCCTACATAAGTGCCTTGGAGTCTTCAATAACTTTGACTTAAGCACTTCATAGTCCTCATTAGTGGAGCTAGCGATGCTAAAGCATCCATCTACATATGATCTAATTGCCTTAATGGAGCTAGAGCTTCTATTAGTCTCAAAGCATCCATCCCTTAACGCGACTTCCACCACGCTCTCATAGTAGTGCACTCTGTCTGTAAATGAAAAAGCCATGGTTGCCCTCGACGACCACTCATTACTCATAGCTTATTAATTCCTGCAGCAGCTTAAATACTGATTAATGCATTCCTCTATGACTAAAAACCCTGCTCCCCCAGAGCTGTTTCAACGGCTGTGAAGCGCGTTAAACAGGCTTTCAACTCCTCACATACGGGTAGTGCTTCTAGCCGGCCGCCCCATTGGGGGACGCTGCTTTGAGTGCTTCAGCAAGCTTTAGCTTTGCTTAACTCCACTGTACTTCTCGACGAGTTTTAATAGCTCATCAGCTCTATCAATAGTTAAAACGTTTAGCGCAACCAAGTTCTTTATGCAGTCGACGACTGCACTACACCAGAATATGCATGATTGCGAGGGGTTTCTCTTAACAATTCTTCCACAGCTCGAGCACTTAGCTTCTACTTCGTACTCAAAGAACTCTACTTCCTCCCCGCAGTAAGGGCACTTAACTAATATTATCTGCGGCCTTATGATGTTTCTTGCCCCAGGGCAGTGTCTAAACACTCCCTAACACCATGGCATAACTACTGGCGTGAGGTATTAAAGCTTTCCACAAGCCGTCTCAGGTATGTAGCGTTAGTTGCTGGGGCTCCGCTATGCTGGGTAGCCTACTGGGAGGACGTAGAGGGGTTTCTCTCCACGGCTTAAGTTAACTACTTTTGCCACTTCATCGTCGTGGAATGCTCCAACGGCGACAGTCCCTAAATCCATTGCTTCTGACGCAAGGTATATGTTTTGAGCAGCGTGACCCACCTCGATATATACGTAGCCTACGCCTCTCCTG
>CALKYD010000082.1 GCA_938003605.1 uncultured Sulfolobales archaeon
CCAGCTGAAATGATAAGAATTAAGCTAACTAAAAGACTCTTGGAGAGAGCTGCTTCTGCAGAAAAGATCTCTATGGAGGTGATCCCCCAGTGAGTGAGAGAGAGCTCACATGCATAATATGTCCAGCTAGCTGCACGCTCAAAGTACGCATAGAGTCCGGAGGATCGTTGAAAGTTGAAGGAGCACTGTGCCCGAGGGGGGTAGACTACGCAAAGCAGGAAGTAACTGATCCAAGGAGGATCGTTATGTCCGTAGTCAAAGTCGTAGGAGGAGATCTACCTACAGTGTCAGTTAAAACTAATAAGCCGGTGCCAAAGAAGTGCATTCAAGAAGTAATGAAGGCTACAGCATCAATAGAGCTTAAGGCGCCGGTTGAAATAGGCCAAGTAATAATTAAAGACATTTGTGGCGCAGACGTAGTTGCTACAAGGAGAGTAAAGAAAGTAAATTCAATGTAGTTCTTTTTCTCACATTCTTTAAACATACTTAAATTAAACATACTTAAAGTACGAAGCTGAGGGAACTTATTCTCTCAGGAGAGGCTAGTTGGTGAACAGCTTTGGAGTTTAAGAAGCTTGGGTACTTAACGCGCAAGGACTTGGAGCGCTTAGGCATTATCCCTCCTGGTGAAAGACTTAAGAAAGGACCTGTAGTAATTGTTGAATGCCCTGAGGAAATCCCATGCGACATATGTGTCTATGCGTGTCCCTATGGAGCTATATCAAAGGAGTTTATTTATAGCGTTCCCAGAGTTGACTGGGATAAATGCAATGGATGCGGAGTATGCGTACCCCAATGCCCCGGACTAGCCATGTTCATAGTAGATCTTTCAAGGAATGGAGTAGCATATGTAACTTTACCATACGAATTCCTCCCAGAGCCCGCTAAGGAGGATGTAGCTGTATTGCTGGGGAGGGATGGCAGGGAATTGGGCTTAGGTAGAGTAGTGAAGGCGTGGAAGCACCGCGGTACATGGTCTGTCACAGTGGAAGTCCCAGGAGAAGTAGCAATGGATGTGAGAGCAATATGGATCCAGAAAAAGTAATTGTATGCAGATGCGAGGACGTATTGCTAAGCGATGTATTAAAGGCTGTAGATAGAGGCTATAGAGACTTAGAGAGCATTAAGAGGCTTCTGAGAGTGGGCATGGGATCTTGTCAGGGAAGACACTGCCTACCAATTATTGCTAGAGTATTAGCTAGAGCAACAGGCTTGAGAATGGATGAACTGGACTACCCTCATTCAAGGCCTCCGCTAACTCCCATTCAGCTAAAATACTTCATAAGTGATGGAAATGAAGGGTGATGCATTAGTTATCGGCGGTGGATCGACTGGACTAATGATCTCCTACCATTTGTTAAGGAAGGGAGTGAAGAGCGTTATTGCAGAGAGGAAGTACCCGGGATCAGGGAATACTTATAAATGTGCTACAGGCATAAGGGCTTCATTCACCAGCAGAGAGCACATAGCCCTAATGAAGAGAGCTATTGAATTATGGAGCAAGCTTAAAGAAGAGCTTGGAGTATTCTATGAGAGAAGCGGCTACTTATGGCTCCTCAGTAGGGAGGAAGATCTAAGAATGTTTAGAGCTTATGTAAGCTTTCAAAACGGACTTGGAGTTCCAACAAAGGTTATTGATTTAAGTGAATTAGAGCGTTTAGTGCCAACGATCGTAACTAAGGACCTTTTGGCTGCAGTACACGACCCTATTGCTGGAAAGGCCTCCCCATTTGATTTAGTTCTTCAGTCATGGAGATTGCTTGTTGAAAAAGGCTGCAGAGTACTAACGGGAGTTGAAGCTAAAAAGATCTTGGTGAATGGAGGAAGAGTCGTAGGAGTGGAGACAAGCGCAGGCTTCATTGAATCAAGCACCGTGGTCCTAGCCGCGGCATATGATACAGTGAAGCTGCTGGAGCCTTTAGGCATAAGTGTTCCAATAGAGCCTGTACCAAAGCATGCATTTGTTACAGAGGCCTATAAGGATTTATTTAAGCCACTCATAATAGATTGGTCTACTTCAAGCTACATAGTGCAGACACATCATGGAAACTTCCTGGTTGGCTCAGAGATTCCTGAAAAGCCCGGCGGCAAACCCTTAAGTAGGCTTGAGTTTTTACACAAGGCATCTAGGGCATGGACTAAGTACTTTCCGTGGATTAAGGAGGTATATTTGTTGAGGTATTGGACAGGTTACTACGATATGACTCCAGACAACCATCCAATAATTGGGCCCATCGAAGGCTTAGAAGGCCTCTACATAGCGACAGGCTTCAGTGGTCACGGATTCATGATGTCTCCTTCAGTAGGCGAAGTAATGGCTGATTGGATAACTGAAGGGAAACCGAAGATGCCTGAAGCGCTAAGCCTAACAATGAGTAGGTTTAGGGAGGGAAGACTAGTTAAGGAGATAGCCGTATTTGGCTAACCATTATGACTTAGCGTAGGTTTCCGCTAGATCTTCCTCCGCCATGAATGGGCTTTCGGATTAAATTATTGAAGATGCTCTCTTAAGCTACGCTTACTAATGTATTTTTAAGACTGCTGAGCCTCTCAAAACAGCTTTCTTCAAGTCTCTAACAGCTTCATTGGCTTGTTCAAGCTTGTATAAAGTGACTTCAGGCTTTACTGAGTAGTTGGCTGCAATGCCTAGGAATTCCTCTACATCCCTCCTAGAAATATTGGCGACCGTCTTAATCTCCCTCTCCATCCATAAGTGCTTAGCGTAGTCCAAGTTTACTGAGGTCTGCTTTCTTATAACATTGATTACGAGCCTTCCTCCCCTATCAAGAATCTCCATAGCTTTAGGCACGGTCTCGCCTACTGGCGTGAAGTCTATCGCTCTATCCAATTTCTTTGGGGGGGCGTCTGATGGATGGCCAGCCCAATCTGCTCCAAGCCTTAGTGCAAGCTCCCTATGATCACTGCTTCTGCTAAAGACGTATATCTCGCTACTCGGGTAAAGCCTTCTAGCAATCTGTATGAGTATGTGGGCTGAAGAGCCGAAGCCAAAGAACCCAAGCCTCAATCCATCCATCATTTCAGCTAGCTTAAGGGCTCTATAACCCACGGAGCCGGCGCACAATAGGGGGGCTGCTTCATAGCTTTCAAATGCTTCGGGGATCTTGTATACGTAATCCTCATATGCGACGGCGTACTCAGCATAGCCTCCATCAATGCTGCAGCCAGTAGGCTTGAAGTCGTTGCAGAGGTTTTCAAGGCTTGTTAAGCAATGTTTGCATTTACCGCAACTCCACCCAATCCAGGCTACTCCAATTCTTTCCCCAACCCCCACTCTTCCCTTAACTCCAGGCCCTAAGGCCTCGACTCTACCCACTATTTGGTGTCCAAGTATGAGCGGGATCTTGCACTTCACTCTTCCTTCAATGATATCTATGTCTGTGTAGCAAACACCGCATGCTTCAACTCTTATCAATACTTGCTTATAGCTTGGCTCAGGCTCTGGGGCATCATCATCTATGTCTAGAGGTTCTTCCTTAAACGGTAACTCCAGGCTCCTTCTAGGAATGTCTCCAGCCTTTACTTCAGCCAGTTCATTTAGCAACGCTGCCCTCAATTCAAGCACCGTTGCCAAGTAGTTAGCACTCTCTATGACTACTCATTCCACCTCTTTAAATTCGTTAGTTGCTTTCCGGAGCAGCAGTAAAGCACTAATCGACAATAGGAAAGAGTGTAGAGAGTCAGCTGTTCAGAAACTACTGACATGTCTAGCACCATTAGTGTAGAGGAAGGGCTTCGCGTTAAACTAACTTGCTTTCAATTAACTTAAGTACTTTAGGCACATACGTAATGGACTTCACTCTATAGCCTCTGCCTCCCTCAATTAAAGTGCTTCCACTTGAGTTAAGCTCACGATCTATTAGTACGGAGTATAGACCTGCTTTAAGAGCTCCTTCATAGTCTTCAACTACTTGATCTCCTACGTGCAACGCTTCACTTGAGTGAACCCCTAAATCTATTAAAGCTTTATGGAATGCCTCCTTGAATGGTTTAAAGAAGCCCGTTTCATCAGAATAGTATTGCTTAGTAAAGTAGTCAGCTATGCCTGCTCTCTCAATCAATAGCCTAGTTATTGTAGAAGGCCATATCATTGTGTTTCCAATGATTATCATTGATGGGCTAAAGTTATCTCTAAGCTCTGCTAGCACCTCGTTAACTCCAGGGACGACAAGTCCTCTTACATCTATGTTTAAAGCAGCCCTAACGATAGCCCTTCTAACGAAGTCTACGTTCACCTTAAGGCTTTTAGCTATAAGCTCTTGGCTGAACGACGTATAACTATGTGGATTCATCAAGCCGCTTCTCCTAACACTCTTCAAGAAATCCCTTAAATTCATGAATATATTCACTACTTCAATGTAAGGAACTCCAGTAAGCTTAGATACTTCACTCATCAATTCCCTTACATACGTGTTTAAATCGAGGAGAGTGTCCCATACGTCGAACGAGATCGCTTTTATAACCATCCGCTCACCTCATAATAACCATTAGCGCTGACTCCACTAGTGCTGCAAGTGCTAACACTAATAGTGCTTCAATAGCTTTACGGAAGGTCTTCCTTAAGCCCCACGCAAAGGATCTAAATGATGTCGATACCGCTATAGCGTACGCTAGGAGCTCCAGGGGAGTGTGGGGCATTGCGAGTACACTTAATGCCTCAAGATCTCTAGACATCATTAGCCCTAGGTAGAAGGCAGTATTCCCTATAGCTAGGCCAAGCACTAGTGGGCCAAGCAAAGGCACTAAACCTATTAGCATAACCCTCAAGTTGTTCTGAAATATGAAGAGCATTGTCTCGGAAAAACCAGCTTTAGATATAGGCTCATACTGATTCAGGAAGTACTCTAGGAGTGAGGCATAGTTAATTGATGAAAGAAAGCTGGTTACTCCTACTAACATCAATACATAGTACTCTGAAAGCATTACTCCAAGAACTTGCAGAGTAAAGCTCCTCTCCCTAAGTGAGTAAGCTATGAGAGCTATGAGAATTGATGAAACTGCAACATTAATGGGGTACACAGGGATCTTCAGTACGGCTGGAGCAATCAATAAAAGTGAAGCAACTAGGCAGAAGACTACTCTGCTGGGCCCAGAGTACTTAATGCTCCCACCATCACTTATGGACAGCTTTAAGTGTATGGAGTTTACGTGAATATTGAAGTTTTTAACAACTCTGTAAGCCCAAGCAACTGCCCAAAACCCAAAGGTCACTGCAGTTAGCAGTAAGTCGAAGAGGAGGTTTAACGAA
>CALKYD010000083.1 GCA_938003605.1 uncultured Sulfolobales archaeon
CGTAAGACGCCCCTTAATGCTATTAGTTAGCCCCGTTAGGTATGTTAAATTGCTTTCAGTTAGTGAAAAAACTGGCGTAACTGATTTAGAGAGAGTTAAAATGCTTGTAGACGAAGTAGTTTCTACACCAACTCTACCCGACGATAAAGCCGTACTAGCATCATCTACGCCAGAAGTACTGGACGTAGTCTACGGAGGAGATGCTGAAGTAGACTGCATAGGCCCCGAGGACGGCTACGTAGTCTTTAGAGTGTGGAGCGCTATTGGCGTTAGAATAAAAGATCCAAGGGGTATAGTAGTATTAGAGGGCGCCTCCAGTGAGCAGCGTTAACAAGGAGATCCTTGAATTCGCAGAACTTGAGGAAAAGTACGCTGAAGAACTTAGGGAACTAGCTGAATCACTAAAGCACCCCATGCTTAAGGCAGTATTTGAAGGCATTTCAAAGGATTCTGAGAAACACTGCCTACTCTATAGAGCCATCGCAGTCATACTCTCAGAAGTCCAGCCATTCATTAGTGAGGAGGACTTGAAGAGAGTTGCAGCAACTATTGAAAAACACATAAGGCTTGAGTCACTTATGTTGGAGAAGGCGAAAGAAATCCTTCTTAAAGTAGGGGATCCAAGGGTAAAGCTATTAGTGGCTTCCATAGCAGATGATGAGAGCAGGCACCACAAGCTGCTACTAAGCATTAAGACAGGGATAGCGGAGGCTGAAACACTTACTGAAAGCATGGTGTGGGATCTAGTGTGGAAAGAAAGCCCATGGCATGGCGCTCCAGGGGGATGACGTTCCTCACACAATATAAACACTAATTAAATTTTTTAGATAACAATGTC
The DNA here is from genome assembly GCA_938003605.1 of uncultured Sulfolobales archaeon. The sequence goes on from CALKYD010000083.1 coordinate 839, forward strand.
ATAGCGTTTAGAACTACACTTATGTCGCTAAATACCATTGCTAAAGCAGCTGCCTCAGGCTTAATTATTATGCCGTGGCTTGCGTAGAGCAGGCCTGCTGCAACTGGGATTAGTACAGCATTGTAGATAAAAGCCCATGCAATGTTTTCAATTGACTTCCTTTTAACAGCTCTGCTAAGCTTAAGGAAGAAAACAAGGTCTGTCAACCTGCTTTTAGTTAACACTAAGTCTCCTGATTCCCTTGAAATATCGGAGCCACTGCCGACTGCTACTCCAATGAATGATGATGATATGGCTGGTGCATCGTTCACTCCATCTCCAACAAACATAACTCTCTCCCCCTTGCTTTGCATATCCTTTACTAGCTCAGCTTTTTCATTAGGCTTAAGCTCTGAAAAAACAAGATCTAGACCGAGGATCCTTGAGTAATAGCTTACGCTTACATCAGTATCACCACTTAAAACACCTGTTTTTAAGCCATACGTTTTCAGTTCCTTAATGACGCTCTCAGCCTCTGGCCTAAGCACGTCGCCTACCTCAAGTACTCCTAGAACTCTATCTCCCACAGCTATGAGGACTGCTGTAGAGCCATTGCTTCCAATTTCTCTGACTAACTCTGCGACTTCGTCATCGTAGCCTACGCCCGATCTCTCCATAAGATCTAAGTTGCCGACAGCAACTCTAATGCCATTGATGAAGCCTACGACCCCCATTCCAGGCATGTGAATGAACTCCGATGGGCTTTCCACCCCTATGCCCCTCTCCACACAGTAATCAACTAAGGCCTTTGAGATGGGGTGTTCGCTCCTAGACTCAACGCTGCAAGCATTATGGAGTAATTGCCTCTCATCAATTGATTTATCAATTAAGTGAACATTTCTAACGGAGGGTTTTCCAGTAGTTAGTGTCCCAGTCTTATCAAACAGCACTGTGCTTACTTCAGTTGCTCTTTCAAATACTTCCCCCCGCCTTATCAGTAGGCCGTTTTTAGCAGCCCTTAAGACAGCTATTGAGATAACCATTGGAATCGCTATTCCAAGCGCACATGGGCATGCAACAGCTAGTACTGCGGCCGAGAACATTAGTGCTAAGGTGGTTTCGCCAGCAATGAACCACCAGTAAGTGAGTGTAAGAACGGCAACAGCTATAACAGCCCAGGTTAGCATTCCTACGACTCTATCAGCAATCCTCATTACTTTAGGCTTATAGAATTGAGCTTCTCTCACAGTCTCAATAATGTAGTAGAGAACAGTGTCTCTAGAGGCTCTGGTTACCCGTACCTTCAGGTATCCGCTCACTAAAATACTGCCCGCCAATACGGGGTCTCTGTTATCAGCCTTCTTAAACTTAGGAATAGGCTCGCCCGTAAAGCTTGATTCATCTACGTAGCCCCATCCGTCAATAATTACGCCATCCACCGGTATGATCTCCCCTGCTTTAACCTCCACTACTTCCCCGGGCAGAATGCTTGAAACACTTCTCTCCTGCACTACATCTTCCTTGACTACTCTAGCCTTACCGTAAAGTGTTTTAGCTAAGTCTTCAAGCGATCTGAAGGCCCGCCTCCTCAGCCTTTCCTCAAGGTACTTTCCAAGGCTCACGAAGCCCATTACGCCAGCTGATGCCTCAAAGAAGGAAGCGCTGTGGAGGCCTTCACGCCACTCTATGAAGCCAAGGACGCCCGCCACACCTGCGATTAAAGTTGTTGAAGCAGATAGCGCTATGAGGGAATCCATTGTTGGAGAGAGCTTAGCCAAAGATCTTAAGCCTCTAACAATTATGTCAAACCCCATTGCTACAGCTGCTACAGCTAGCGACAGCAGTAAGAGTTCGCTCTCGTAATGCGGTAGCAACCCATAGTACATACCTATAGTTGCGTACAGCACTGCAAATAACCCTATTGAGAAAGCCGTTAGCATCCTCAACAGTAGAGATCTATCTCCACGCTCTCTGCTCAGGGACTCCTCTGGAAGGCCAGCTATCCTTAAGCCAAGGCTTTTAACCCTACTGGCTATCTCACTGCCACTAATGGAGAGGGGGTTGTACGTTATGCTTACAAGCTTAGTTACAGGTGATGCACGGCACTCAATGACTCCAGCAATGCTAGAGATCTTTGATTCTACAGTGCTTACCTCGCTTTCGTCTAATTCATGGAGGGCGAGAAGAATTCTTTCTTTAACCAAGTCGTATCCAGCGTCTCTCACAGCCCTATGGATATCTCCTAAACTGCATTCCCCGCGATCGTATTCTACGACAGCATCCCCTGAAGACAAGTCTACTTCAATGTTGTAGAACCCCCTCAACTTCCTCAAATTCCTCTGGATAGAGTAAACACAGGTGGGGCAGTCTAAACCTATGATTCTAATTCTTTCCTTTACAATAACCACTGAGAACCACCGTAAGATTATTAAGGCATGCCCACTGGACCATGCTTAAGGTAGTGCTCCGGGTCTTTTTCAAACAAGTTCTTGCAGCGCTTACTGCAGAAGTAGTATATCTCTCCTCTGTAAACAGTCTTATGAGTAGCCTTTACTGGATCCACTTGCATTCCGCAAACGGGGTCTACCTTAAAAGACACATTAATCACTCTGTTATTGATTAAAGTCGTATGCGTTAATAAACCTTCCTCACGTGCTTGGAGCAACTACTCCACACAGCCCTAGGGGGCGAGACTTTAGCTACACTAAATGTCAGCGAACAACTGTTGGAGGCATCTTGCTTACACGCATTTCTCTATAAGCTATGATAGACCCTGTTAATGCAACTGTTGTTGAGGCAATTAATTGAACGACGTCTAGTTCACTGTGCTTCACTAAGTAAGCTACTGCTACAAGCCTTGACTCAGCGGCTCCTAAACTGTATATAGTGCTGTCAAGCACTGTTATGCGAGTGAAAACGCTTGGAGTATTGAGCTTAATTACTTTGCTGAGCCCCTTATCTGTGTAGAGCAGTATAGCTGCATTGCTAGCGCTCCCCCCACTAGATCTCTTGTAGCCCGCCAACGCCTTATAGTTACCTACTGCGTGTAAGTCCAGTGGAGTAAAGTCCTCCGGCACTTGAATGTAGTCAATTGCACTCACAGCTCCAAAGCTTCTTGCTTCAATAACTCCATAGCTCCCATCAACTCCCTTAACGAGGATCAATAGGTCGTCCTCCACTGCTTTAACTGATATGAGGTCTAATGCTTCAATAACTTTACTCCACTGGACTTCACCAGATCCTTCTAGGCATGAGACAGTCATTTCAGCCTCCGAGCTCTTCCCTAAAACGTAGATTAAGCCGCTGCTTGTAGTAACTGCTTTAAGAGCTACTTCATCGCCTTCAGAGCCCCACGTAGCGTTCCAGTAGGCACTGCCATCATCTACGTTAATTCTTGAAGCATATAGCTCAAGGCCTTTCCCAACGCTGTATCGAGTGCCCACTACCACTATTGATCCATCTACGTACGGCGATACATCAAAGGCCCAGACGACTTCACTTAACGTCAAGCTCTTATTGCTCACTAAGCCCCCGTATGAGCTATAGCTTAGCAAAGCCACTTCATGCCTACTAGAACTTATTAGTGCTACAGAGATCTCGGGGCCTCTTGGAATAAGTCCAGCTAAGTGGGATTCACTTGGAATACCCCAGGAGTTCCTCCAATCAATGTCTCCACTGAAAGAGATCTTGTATAAGCTGGCTCTAGTTGAATCACTTAGTGAAAGTACGTACATTGAATTGTGGTGTACGGCTAAGTCAACGGGTACTTCACTAAGGTAGTACTTAGACCACTTCTCACTAATGACTATAGCTCCAGCTGATGCAACGTTGAGTATGGCTAGCGCAACACCAGTTACTGCAAGAACTATACCTACTGTAGCTAAAACTCTATTAGCCAAGCCTTGCACCAACGCCTTCCATGCATTATTTCAACTTCTAGCATCTTAGGTAAATAAGCTTGCTTAAGGATTCCTCAAGCCTTAGCTCCAGCTCTTAGGAAAAGCTTCTCCACTTCCTCCATCTTCAGCTCTGAAGCAGGCATTTCCCTAACTACCTTACCCCCAATCAATATGTACACTCTATCAGCTACTTCAAGAGCTCTTCTAACGTTTTGCTCAACTAAGAGTATTGTGACTCCAGAGCTCCTTACATCCCTTATCTTACTCATTAGTGCTGAGCCGGCCTTTGGGGAAAGCCCTGAAGTAGGTTCATCAAGCAATAGGACGCGTGGCTTAGACATAAGTGCTCTAGCTACAGCAAGCATCTGCCTCTCTCCGCCGCTTAGAGTCTTAGCCTTCTGGTCCTTCCTCTTCTCAAGCTCTGGGAATAGATTGAAAACTTCCTCAATATCTTTCTTAACGCCTGGATCCCTTATCCTAACGTAAGCCCCCATGACTAAGTTCTCGACTACCGTAAGCTCTGAGAATATGTTGCTTAACTGTGGAGCATAGCTTAGCCCTATCTTAACTAATTCATGCGGCTTTAATCCAACAATGTTCCTCCCTTCATAAATTATGCTCCCACTGTAGACGTCGGCTAATCCAAATAAAGTGTTCAGAAGAGTTGTTTTACCAGCTCCATTAGGGCCAAGTACTGCGACTACCTCCCCCTTCTCAACCCTTAGGTCCACTCCGTGGAGGACCTCTATCCTCCCATACCCAGACCTTAAGTTTGAGACTTCAAGCACTTCAACCACCTATGTATGCTTCAATAACTTTAGGGTCGCTGACTACTTCGCTTGGCCTCCCCTCAGATAAAAGCCTTCCGTTGTGGAGTACGTAGACGTAGTCAACGTAGTCCATTAATACGTCAAGCCTGTGCTCAACTATGAGGAAAGTAAGTCCTTCTTCGCGCAGCCCCCTGATGTAGTTGAAGAGTTCTCTTGCAACTCCATAATCTACTCCAGCAGCAGGCTCATCCAGTAGGTATAGCTTTGCACTAGTCATGAGCCCCCTTATAGTCTCAAGGAGCTTTATGTGTGCTACTGAAAGCTCGGTAACTCTTGAGAATACGTAGTCCCCCATTCCGAACCTCTTAAGGAGCTCTACAGCCTTTCTCGCAAGCTCCCTCTCCTGCTTCTCCCACCTAGACTTAAACGGCGCGTCAAGAACTCTTTCACCTATTTGAACTGGTGGAGTTACAAGAACGTTTTCCAGCACTGTAAGCGATGTAAATAGCCTCGGCACTTGGAAAGTCCTTACAACGCCCTTAAGGAATACTTCGTTTGGGTTCAATCCATCTACTCTCTCCATGGATCCATCGTTGTTCCTAAACAATACCTCCCCCCTAGTAGGCTCATAGAATCCGGTGACAACATTGAAGAGAGTCGTCTTACCGGAGCCGTTTGGACCTATGAGCCCTACGACGCTTCTCTCAGGAACCGATAGAGTGACTCCATCAAGTGCCCTTACTCCACCAAAGTACTTAGCTAAGTCATTGACTTCAAGGATACTAGGCACCCCCACCCCCCTCCGCCAGAAGCTTCCTCACTTCATCCACTGCAGGAGTCTTTAGAGGTCTTTCAGCCAGAAGTCCTTTCGGCATGAAAAGTAGGACTACGACTATTAGGAGGCCTACGAACATCCACCTAACGTAGTCTGGGGATACTGCTGTAACTCCAAGAGTTGGAGTAATGAATGCCAATAGCCTGTCCACAAGCGTAAATAAGGCCACTCCAATGATTGAGCCAGTGAAGTTGCCCATGCCGCCGAGTATCACCATAGCCCATACATTGAATGTAACTGCTGGAACAAACATGTCTGGGTTAACTGAAGTGAAGTAGTAAGCCATTAGTGCTCCAGCCATCCCCGAGAACCCCGACCCTATGAATAGAGTGAGGGCCTTTATCCTAGGCACGTGCTTGCCCAAGCACAGCGCTGCTATTTCATCGTCTCTAACAGCTCTAAGCACTCTACCCATAGGTGAGTTAGTGAGCCTATCCATAGTTATATACGTGAGCGCTGCTAAGCCCAGTACTAGGAGTAGGAATAGGGATCCGCTTAACTTAGGGTCTCCAACCCAGCCAAAGGCCCTCGGTATGGCGGCCAACCCCTTGCTCCCGCCAACGGGCTCGTAGTGCCTTAGAAATATCCTCATTAGCTCTCCAAAGCTGAGCAAAGTGAATCCAACGAACGCAGGCCCCACTCTCAGTATAGGGTATGAGAGCAGGAAGCCTACTAAGCCGGCGGCTATGAAGGCAGTTATTAGTGATAGAGTCAGCAGCCCAATGCTTAAAGAAGGGCTCTTACCCCCCAGCTCTATTAATTTAACTATTCCATCAATGCTGTATGGAGGGCATTCAAATGGATCAACGTTGTTTAAGTACAGCGTTAAGTACGTAGTTAGAGTTGCCCCTATGTATGCGCCGATGCCGTAGAAGACTACTTTCCCGAAGTTCGTTAAGCCAGCGAATCCTGCCTCAAGGTTTAGAGTTATTGCTAGAATAGAGTAGATCCCGAAGATCGTTAGCCACTGAATCAGGAATCCAACTAAGTCGAATTCAGGCACTTCTCCCCGCCCTCCTAAGCAATCTGTATGGAAGCCCTCCTCCAGCGCCCAGCGGTGGAGACACTATTAGTGTAGTTATTAGTGTAATGAACGTTAGAAACGGCTTGTAGCTTGTTTCAACACCGAAGAACTGGTTCAATAGGGTTATCCCATAGTTCTCTATTGAAGCTATGAGCACTGCACCAATGCAAGTCCTAGTCAAGGAACTTAAGCCTCCTATGAATCCAATAGTGAATACTTGGAGTATCATTGAATCCCCAGCCTCGGGAGTTATTGAGCCAGCGTACGAAGTCCATAGAACCCCCCCTACTCCAACTATTCCACCAGCTATAAGCCAAGTCAAGTTAACTACAGTGCGTTTAGGTATACCCGTTATCTCTGAGAGAACAGGGTTATCTGATACGGCTCTCATAGCTCTCCCCAAGTTAGTCCTCTCAAGAAGCACGTAGAGCCCAGCAATAATTGCTGCAGCGCTCAGCGACGTAGCTATGAATGAGCTGCTCAACCTCGTTGAACCAAGGATTACCGAAGGAATCCACTCATAGACTATCCTTGGGTATGAGACGAAGTTAATTCTACTGAAGTAAGTTGCTAGATCAACTATTGTGTAGAGAAGGTACTTATAGAATATCCATAACCCCATGGATGATATCATTAGTGCAACAGGCTTAGCACCCCTCTTGCTCAAAGGCTCAAATACAGCTATGTTGTTCAATAAGGCTATTCCGCCGGAAACAGCGAACGCTAAAGCAATTGCTAGCAGCATGTTCCTATTGCCGTAGAGCCCGTTGAGCAGTATTGCTGCATAAGCTCCATAAGTTATGAAGTTTGAGTGCACGAAGTTTATGACTTTAGTAGTCCTATAGCTTAGAGTCAACGGCACTGCAAAGATCATGTAGAGGAGGGAGTATTGAACTACCATAACTGTGAGGGAGCTCAACACATCCCACGACACTTGAGGCACTTCAAGGCACCTCAAGCAATTCCTGCAGGGCACTTGTAGAGGTATGTATAAAAATGTTGATTAGTTTGAAGAATATGTTCTTTAAGGCTATTCGTAAGCCACCTCTATGAATACTATGGAGCCCCTTTCGTATACTCCAACGTCTTTAAACTCGTAGCTTCCTTCAGCTGTCTTAACTATGGCCCAGACGCCGTAGTCTTGCAAAGCCTTGTCTCCAGCTTCATCAAACATTGTCCAGCCGCTGGGTCCATAGTAGGTCTTAGCTACTTCCACTAATGCTCTAGCTATTGCCTCTCCATCGTATGACCCAGCCCTAATTATGGCCCATCCAGCTAGCTTAACTGCATCATATAAGTTCTCGCAGAATACTGCGGGCTCTATGCCAAACTTTTCCTTAAGCTTACTCTTGAACTCTGCGTAGAGCGGGTTAGCTATGAATAAAGGCCTTGTTCCATAGAGCTTTACTTTAGCGGCGAACTCTCCCACTGTTTGAGTTAGCAGCTCGCTTGCTCCATGAGGTCCCTCTGATACGAACCACCTGACTCTTGATAGAATGGCTGATTCAGCTGCGTGAGACAATATGTTTGCTCCATCAGTATCGAAAGACACTAGTATAACGGCGTCAAAGCCTTCGCTTTGCACTCTTGCAGCAAGAGCACTTACTTCAGCAGCGTAGTCAGCTAGGCCTGTTTGATATGGTTGAGATGCAGCTATCCCCCCAAGGTCTTTGAAGTAATTTATGAAGAAGTCTGCGAAAGCCCTCCCGTACTCGTCGTTTCTATGGAAGACTATTGCTTTCCTAGCTCCCTCTTGATAGG
>CALKYD010000084.1 GCA_938003605.1 uncultured Sulfolobales archaeon
TCTACTGAAAGTAACGAAATGCCGTTGTAAATATGTTAAGGCTTGCCATAGTCATTAAATGAGTGTGAAAGCACTATAAGCTGACCCAGTATTTCGTCGCCATTCCACTTTATATTTAAGGGACTCTTCATATCCCCAATATAGAGTCTGAGAACGCGTGGTGAAGTTGAAGGAGTCTGCAGCTCTATTATTGATATTGCTGGCTCTAATGCCATTAGCTTCTACGTACAGCGGCAATAGGGTAGTAGTCTATGGCTCATACCTATGCCCTACGTGTAGAAGTTATGTGGAGTGGCTTAAGGAAATCGGGCTATTCATAGAATTCAGGGAGACCGCGGGGTACGATGGGAATAGGACTCAGCTAGCTTCCTTAATGAACTTACTGAACTTAACTACTGCTGAAGCAGAAGTAGTTGCAATAGTCCTCAGTGAATCAAGCGAGCCTGTAGCAGTTGTGATCGGTGAAATATATGATGAAGACATGTGGATTGATCTGTCTAAAGCTAAGTTCAATGGAACTATATTGATAGTGCGTCCAGATGGATCGAAGTCTTTAATGAGCAGTGAAGAGATTGCATCATCCATAATGAGCGTAGTCCTCGGGGGCTCAACACTTATTGCACCAGGCATAGAATCAATCACATTGCTGCTAGCTGAATCAACAGCCTTAGGGCTCTTAATGGCTGTAAACCCATGCGCTATATCAACACTTCTACTATTGACATTCAGCGCGTCAGCCGGTGTTGGAGGATGGAGGGGGAGGGTGCTGACGTACGTATTCATAGCCGGCGTATTCACTGGCTACACTGCAGTAGGATTCGCTTCATCATACATCCTTCACTACTTGAAGTCCCCTACTATTGCACACTTCGTATTAGCTTTTGCAGCAACGATAGTCTTATTGGATCTAGTTAGTTTAGCAAAAGGCTCTGGGGGGCTAGTTGCGTGCACTGAGAGAGAGTGTATTCCAGGTAGATTAAGCACTCTACCCAAGCTGCTTGTGCCAATAGGCATGTATTTAGTTGGAGCAGCTTCTTCTCTCAGCTTTACAGGCTGCGCTATCCCAGCCTTACTTAACCTAGCTGCTAGACTAATGAGTGTCGAGCACTATGTTGCAGCAATATGCATAGCTTTATTCAGCCTGAGTGCAACGGCTCCACTGCTGCTCATACCGCTTGTGCCTGTAGAGAAGCTCGTTAATTCAAGGAAGTTCAAGTACATGGTTGTAGTTAGGGACGTAGCTTTAATGTCCTTCATCGCCCTACACTTGCTTAGAGCAACTTAATATATTGCTCATAAATCACTTAGCCTAGTGAAGTACGCGTGGGTAGGCTACAAATGAGTAAGGGCAAGTCCTCTGTAGGCATGGCTCAGTTAAGGAATTACGTAGAGCACATGGGGGGCTTCTTAGATGAAGGAGATGTAGTGAGAGCCTACATTCCAGTGGCTGTTGAAGATGAGTTAGGTGGAGTAGCATTCGTAATTGAGGGAGAGAGAATTAATGGAAGGATGCTCATAGGTGAAGCTAAGGTAGTCATTAATGAACGCTGTGAAGTGCTTGGGGAAGATGAGTTAAGCGCCTGGCTTAGCTTCATCGACGAAGTATTTCAGTAATTAAATTAAGGTCGTAAAGCACTTTATATACACGCCCATATAGCTTACTCACTGCGCATCGGTGGGAGAAATGGAGAGAGACACAGTGCAAGTGCTTGTCGGAGGTTCTGCTGGCAGCGGAAGCATTGTTTGTGGAACGATGCTGGCCAGGGCATTGATGGAGATGGGCTACTACGTTGTTGGAGACAACGAGTATCCATCAATAATTAGAGGGGGACATACAGCTTACTGGGTTAGAGCAGGCGTTAAGAGAGTTAATGAAGTGGACGAGCTCAACGACGTAGTTGTAGCAATGGATCATGAGACGTTTACAAGGCACTCCGCAGAGTTCTACAGCAACACAGTATTCATCCTCGACTCAAAGATAGTTAAGCCTCCTAGCAACGTTAAAGTAATCGACGTACCTGTGCTAAAGCTGTTGAGAGAGGAGGGCATGGAGTTAATAGTTGGCAACAGCATTTTCTATGGCGCAGTAGCTGCAACTATAGGCGTACCACTTGATTACCTGCATAAAGCTATTGAAGTACAATTCCACGGGAGAAAGAGCGTTATAGAGGTAAACTCCAGGGCTGCAGCCATAGGGTACGAGTACTTAGCTCAGGTAAGCATAGACTATGACTTGCCCAGGCTTAAGCCCCCGAGGCCTTGGGGACCGAGAGTCCTTTTAACGGGTAATGAAGCGATAGCGCTAGGCATGGTGAAGGCCGGCGTAAAGGTGTACGCTTCATACCCCATGACTCCAGCATCCCCAATACTGCACTACTTAGTGAGCATTAGTAAGGATAAAGGCATGGCTGTCCTACAAGTTGAAAATGAAATAGCGGCTGCTCAAATAGTTTCTGGAGCAGCGTGGGCAGGGGTCAGAGCAGCTACTGGAACTAGTGGAGGGGGTTTTTCACTAATGGTTGAGACTTTAAGTATGGCTGGAATGATGGAGCTCCCCATAGTGATAGTGCTAGCAATGAGGCCTGGGCCGAGCACGGGCATGGCAACTATGAGTGCTCAACAAGACCTCTTATTCGCAGTATTCTCAGGCCACGGGGAGTTCCCTAAGATAGTTGTTGCACCAACAGATCAATATGATGCATACATGAAAGTCGTTGAAGTATTTAACTTGGCTGAAAAATATAGAGTGCCTGCAATAATACTTGAAGACAAGCACTTAGCCGAGGGGCATAGAAGCGTCCCTGCACTGCCTGAAGAAGTAGCTATTGATAGAGGAGCAGTAGTACCCTATGAAGAGGCAGTAAAGCTCGTTAGAAAAGGATTTGAGTATAAGCCATACCAAGTAACTAAGACTGGTGTATCACCCCACATACCTCCAGGAGTGCCTGGGCTTACTGTAAGAACTGAAAGCAGCGAGCACGATGAAGAGGGCTTCGTAACTATAGCGCCTCATAAGGCGTCAGAGATGTACCTTAAGAGGCTGAGGAAGATCAAGTATTTGAGGAGGGAGATTGAGGAGGAGTATAAACCCTTAGAAGTCCATGGAGTAAAGCCTAGTGAAGCAGATCTCTTGGTATTCACTTGGGGCAGCTCTCTACAGGCAGTAGTTGACGCTATGGAAATAATTGGCGGAGAGCTGAGTGCTTCAGTCATCAACATCAGCTATCTATGGCCTTTCCCTAGACGTAAGTTCAGGGAGGCTTTAATGGGAGTAAAGGATGCAATAACTATTTCAGTGGAGCACAATGCCTTAGGACTGCTCGCAAAGCTCATTAAAATGGAGACAGGGTTTAGAGTGGCTTACCACTTAGGTAAAGTTGATGGAAGGCCCTTCAGGCCATCGACTCTTGCTGAAAGAATGATTAAGCTAGCTAAAGCTGTGAAAGGTGTTAAACATGGTAGTCCCCGTTAAGCAACCCGTGGCAGTAACTAAGAGGACTATTACGTGGTGCCCCGGCTGCGGAAACTTCAGCATACTGTCTGCATTCATAGATGCAGTAAATGAATTAGGCTTGGAGCCGTGGAGAGTTGTAGTAGTGAGCGGCATAGGCTGCAGTGGAAAGATCGCTAATTACGTGCCATTCAATGGAGCTCACGTAATACATGGTAGAGTAGTGCCGTTCGCCATGGGTGTTAAGCTAGCTAACCCAGAGCTTGTTGTAGCGGGCTTTTCAGGTGATGGAGACGCCTATGCAATAGGTATAGAGCACTTGCCGCATGCCATTAGGAGGAACATAGACGTCAAATTAATCGTCCACAACAACAAAGTCTTTGGGCTTACTACAGGCCAAGTGTCTCCAACGAGT
>CALKYD010000085.1 GCA_938003605.1 uncultured Sulfolobales archaeon
AATAGTCCACCTAAGGTAATTCCTTGATCCTTTAATGAGTATCTTCAGAGTCCTTCCATCCATAGAATTGATCCCACCTCCTAACCCTTACAGGCATGCCTTTATAAGTAACTCTAGGCTTATCACAGCTTCTCACAGTACCTACTACTTTAAAAGGTATCTTCATAGCCTCCATTTCCTTTAAGACTCTGTTTAAGTGCTTTGAGTCTACAGCTATGGCTACTCCATATTCTTCACCTCCATTTAAAACTCTTTCGGCAATGCACTCCACGTTTCCACTACAGTACTCCTCTAGCTCTTCTACGTATAGAGGGAGATCGCTTAACTCAATACACTTACCTGAGTTAACAGACATTGTGTAGAGAGTGTAGGAGAGTCCATCGCTTACATCCATTGATGCATGTACGACCTTGCTCCACCTGGAGATCACTGTTGCTACATCAATTATTGCCCTAGGCCTTTTAGTAGCTTCCACAACCCACTTTAACTCACTGGACGCTCTAAATCCATCTATGGCCACTACTCCTTGAGGTCCATAAGTTCCTGTAACTATTAGCGAGTCTCCATCAATAGCCCCACCCCTACTTGGAGGATAAGCACTGCTTGTAAACCCTATTGCCGCCACGCTTATCCATGCATCAGCAGCTGAATTAGTGTCTCCACCTAGTAGCCTACAGTTGTAAAATGAGCAGGCCTCAGATATGCCCCTGTAAAGCTCATCAACATCACTTAAGCCCCAGCTCCTAGGAACACCTATAGATATGAGGACTCCATGTGGAAACCCCCCCTTCGACACAATATCGCTTACAGCGCCAGTCACTGAACACAAGCCTATATCGCTTAGATCTCTCCAGGGGAGCTTAGCTGACTCCACGCTATAGCCATCTATGCTGACGATCAATTTATGAGAGCGCGGCACAACATCTCTAGCATCATCTCCCGGCCCTAGGCGCTCTCCAAAGCCCTGCTTACTCAAGTACTTCATAACTATCTGCACAACGTCCTCCTCACTTAACAACACTCTAGGTACACCTAGGCTATGCTGTAGGTTTCCAGCAGCTATTAATACATGTTCAGCTTAACGCCTAAAGCCCATGAGAAGGCCTTAATGGATTCATCCACTCCCCTAACCCAGGGCATGACTACGTGGTGGTTGCCGGAGGCCTTATCCAAGAACTCCCCTAGATCTATTGATAGGAGCTTCACTAAGGCCTGCGTCCTACACTGACTAGTGTTCAGCAAGCCAGATGAACTAACTACAGCTCTATATACGTCGAGAGCTCTATAGTTGTTTGAAAACCTGGCCACTAACACCTTTCTATGGAGGAGGCTGCATGAAATGCTTAGTGGCCTCCCCGTCTCAAAGTGATTCACTAATAGGCAGCTAAAGCCTAGTTTAAGAGCTATTGTGCAGTGCGATAGCCTCACATAACCGCTTGGCAGTACTTCACTTACGTTAGCAATCCAGCCTGGCGCACCTGTAATTAATGGGCTTAGCGCTAGTAGAGGGAGGCTATTGAAGTCGTTTTCACAGGCTGCCGGGATCCCTGAGTCGTTTAGTAAAGCTACGGCTATACATGGAGTAACTCCATGTTCAATAATCATTGGAAAGCAGTCTATTGAAAGAGAGTTAGCTCCACTGCTTAATACGGCCTCCCTTAACGCTACATAGATTTTAATGGAGTTCCTTAGCTCTACACCTACCCCCCTAAATGATTTAAACACCTCGCTCAGTTCTCTAACTACTTTACTTACTTCTTCCTCACTTACGTCGGCGAGTGCTTTCAGCAACTCTCTATAGCTAATTGCTCTAACTCTAGCGCCAAAAAACTTAGCGAATGATCTAGCTCCATCGCTGATCAATCCATTGCTGTTTACTTCCAGCACGTTGAGCCCCCTTAAGTATTCAACTGCCTTAAGACCTCTATAGGCTGAGTCAAGTACTTCACAGAGTTTGCTAAGCGATGGGGAGTACATTAAGGTGACTCTTTTGCCAAACTCTCTAGCCCACCCCCTAACTGATAGAGCGCTCGGCAAACTATTGTGCTCTCCGTGAGCTATGAGCACTGCGGGCTTGTTTATTGAGTCAATTATTTCCTTAGCATCCCTGCTTGTTCCACCAGTTAAGTGAATTAGAACTACATACTCATACCCACTATAATCTACGCCGGATGTCTCTCTATTCACTAAGTCAAATACATTTATGTCTGTGTAGTTGTTAAGGCAGCTAATCACTCTTCTACGAAGAGCCCCCACGTAGCTTTCCCCATGTACCTTACTCGCCAGTATGAAGGCAGCTATTCTCAAGCAATCCACCTAGACTAAAGTAGTTTACCAAGCTATAATAGCCTGCTCCTCCAGCAACTAGTTCTCGCGCCTGCACTAGCACTCCACAAAGTTCTCCGCATTGCTTGAAGCACTTTAGAAGTAGCGGTTTTAATAGCTTACCACCCCATACTACTGCTTGAGGCATGAAGGCAGCGTGGTATGAGGTATGGATGTAGTTGAGAGAGCGAAGCTATACATAGAGAACTTCAAGCTAACTTTAAGGAATTTAGTGGAGAGAGGGGTTCCCGAAGAGTATAGGGCCTTAATTGAGCAGGCAACGCTGTACTCTATGGATGCAGAATACTACTTAAGTGAAGGAGGGGATCCTGTGACAGCATTATCATGCATAGCTTATGCTGAAGGATTGCTCGATAGCTTAAGGTACTTGGGGAAAGCAGAGATCTCTTGGAGAACCCCCTCTGAAGTAATCAATAGGCCTAAGGTACTAGTAGCCGGGGGCTTTGAAGTAATTCACCCAGGCCACCTATACTTTCTACGAGAGGCATGGAAGAGGGGGAGGGTTTACGTAATTGTTGCAAGAGACTCAAGCATAAGGAAGTTTAAAGGAAGGGACCCACTAATCCCTGAAGAACAGAGGCTTCAAGTAGTCTCCCAACTTCCATACGTCTACAAAGCTATTCTAGGAGATCCCTCCGACTTCTTAAAACCCATCTTAGAAGTAGAACCAGACATAATACTCCTAGGCCCAGATCAATGGCCCACCGAGAACCTCCTGAAGGAAGAGTTGTGCAGAAGGGGCTTGTGTAAAGTGAGGATAGAGAGAGTTAGGGAAAAACTTGAAGGCGGGCTTTACAGCACGTCAATGGTACTTAAGTCCATACTCAAAAAGTACTGCAAGCACATCGATGTAGAACTTAAAGCTCAAAGTTGAATGTGTTTTGGAGCTAAGTGCGTAGAGCTTTGGCCACTTTCCCTAACCTAAAGGTTCTTTGCTCAACGTATAGCTCGGCCTCTCTTAACGCCTCACTAATGATTTCCCCCAAGTCTTTCGGCACTCTATACCACTCATTTAAATTCCTTAGCTTCATCGATGCCGTAGCTACGTTGTAGCCTACGTTATATGAATCAATCACTGCGCTTTCATTCATTAATACATCGCTCTCGCCTTGATGGTATGCAATCGCCCAGGGCGGCACGTGGAATCCCATGCTATTCATTACGATCATCAAGTTAGCTAATGTCATTATGGCCCCGGAGTCTGCTCCAACAGCTATAAAGCCGGCTGTCTTTCCATCACACAAGGATCTATTTAAGTGCAGAATCATGTTTTCAAAGCTAGTCATTCTATCAATTAAGTTTTTAACTAGTGGGGACACGTTGTACCAATAAATGGGCGTAGCTATTATTAGCCCATATGCTTTAAGTATTTCCTCTCCAAGCTCGTTGAAGTCGTCGTCTTTAATAATGCATGGAAACTTACATAGCCTCTGATCATCGGATACACAGCCGATGCATGGCTTTATGTTGTAGTCAGCTAAGTGTATCCACTTAGCTTCTCCTCCAGCATCTATAACGCCTGCTTCAGCAGCCTTAAGTAGCTTAACTGTTCCACCATACTTTCTCGGAGAGCCATTTATCAATAGTATGCTCACTTTACTCAATAGCCAAACACCTCCATTAAATGCGCATACACATGCATTTAAGGCACTAATTACAATCAGGAATGTAGTTTATAAAGCTTGCAAACTAAGCTCCCGACCGCCTTGCTCTGATGACAGGAATTAATTCAAGGCTTACTTTAGGCTATGGTATTGAGAATCTTTTTAATGCATTTTCCCGGCTCATCGCTCGCAGATTAGGGTGTAGTTAGTGATGTGCCTTTAGCGCTACGCTTAACGAGCGTTCATAGAGGTTTTCCAAGGAGTGTTAAATATGGCGTATATTTCGCTAGCTCTTTTCTCACCTATTCCTTCAACTTTCATTAGGTCCAGCGTGCTTGCATTAGCTATTGACTTTAGTGTTCCAAAGTATTCGAGAAGCTTTCTAGCTAGAGTGGGGCCTACGAGGCCTTCGGCAACGTACAGCATTCTTTCACGTATATCCATGGGCTTCTTTTCAACCCTCATTCTAAAAGCCTTCTTTTCCTCAACTCTCCCCAAGCTCTTGGCTTTAGCAGCAAGCCATTCAACTGTTGCACTCCTACTTGGAGTATTGATTATTGGTATTCCATAGTCGAGCACTATGCTATCTATAGCTCTGAGAACTGACTGTATTCTCCAACCACTTCTCCTTTCAATGACTCCCAGCCACCCCTCTAGAACTATCACTGGCTGGTATCCATCCAGCTCACAGGCCTCCTTCATCAACTTAGATTGATCCCACAGCCTGTTATCCCTAATGCTGTTCAGCAAGTCTTCAATACTTTTCCTCTCAACAAGCAGAGGCCTCAAGCCCTCTCTAGCCAGTAGGAGGAAGTCCCCTGCTGGAAGGCTTTGAACAGATACCTTCAACCCTCTCTTAATTAACTCAAATCT
>CALKYD010000086.1 GCA_938003605.1 uncultured Sulfolobales archaeon
ACTCCATATACTTCAACGATGTCCCCTGGCTTCAACTCTTTAATGATGCTTCTAAAGCCCCCCGTTGGTTCATATGCAGCTGCATCTATTTCCCCGCATTCATCAGCTATAGTCAGTACTACGTGTCCTCCAACTATAGTCCTGGGGTTTCTAGAGACTTTTCCTAATGCTATAACGCCTGTGTAGGCGTATGCTTCACATAAGTTTCTCACTCTTCTTAAGTGCTCGTCGGTTGCTTGATTAGTTCTAAGTATGATCCATTTAGCTATAGGCTCTTCTGTTTTTACAATGCTTAGAGCTCTAATTAATGCACTAGGCTCCTCCCCCCTTATCCCAAATAGCACTGGGTCTGGTCCGTGTGGAGCTATGAGTACTCTATTTGCCTCTCTGTCGACGTTTAGGAAGGTCAACCCCCTGGTCTCCTCATCCATTTTAAACACACTTGATGGATCTATGAGCCTAGGCATCCCCCAATAATCCCTGCTTCTATAAGCAATTAACTCGTATGTGTAGTCTTTAGTTAGCTTGTTTCCTACAGCTGCTAGAGCTCCAATAAGCCCCCTTCTATTAGAGCTACTGCTCCACGTAATTACTTTAGGTGCGTGCTTTTCAACAATGCTTAGCGCTTCATCAATTAACACTACATCCCTTACAGCCTTCTCCCCCATAGCTTCAAGTTCTTCGGGGACTCCACCCATGAAGCAAACTACGTGTGGACTCCTCTTTGGATGAGCGAACTCAGCTACGTAGCTTTCAACAACGCCTATTGCTTCACTACACATTTCTCTAGCTGAGTCATAGCTGTCCACAAGTACTCTCAGCGATAGAGCTCCATTCCCCCTCGTCTTCCAAGGTATTGCAGGGTTTAACCTAACTAAGTTGGGGTAGTCAATGAACTTTACGCCGCTCTTGCTCCAATCAATAGCTATTTCCGACACTAAGTCCGTTGTACAGCCGCCCTCTGGAGAGTCAACATCGTCGAACCCTACGTGGAGTTCAACTCCTCTCAACTCTTGATCAACCACTTGCACGCCCTCTAGCGCTACCTAAGTGAGCTGCTAATCACATGCTCTTCCTATAGAGCTACATAACTTTAAATTAAGTGGGAGTACTCCTCCTTAAGCTAGGCTAGTGCTATGATAGCTAAGAGTTTCCAATTAAGTGGTGCAGCCACATGGATGGAAGTGAGGAGGTTCTGTGGAGCACTATAGAAGCGTATGAAGCAATGGCTCCTTCATATAGGAGGAGGGCTTGGGGCATAGTTAAGCAAGCTGCAGAATCATGCGGGAGGAGAGTGGAGGTATTTCTAGATGCAGGCTGTGGGCCGGGGCATAATGCAGCTCTACTGCTAAGTGAATACCCTGGTGTGAGGGGAGTGCTCATAGATTTATCTAAGGCAATGATTGAAAGAGCGCGGTCACTTATTGAAAGAGCAAGGCTAAAGCACAGAGTTCTGCTCGTAGTGAGTGACGTGAGGGGCCTCCCCTTAAGAAGCGAGTCAGTAGAGCTCTGCCTATACGTAGCCGTTATACATCACTTACCGGAGAGAGCTTGGAGAATCAGTGCATTGAGAGAAGCGTGCAGAGTCCTCAGGGATGGAGGAGTAGCGCTCGTTACTGCATGGAGCATTGCTCAAAGGTCTTTCGTTAAGTGCTTAGCCACCAACTTCCTTAAGAAGCTCGTTAAGCCATCTGTAAGCATAGGCGACTGCATTAAAGTGAGCGTAGTTAAGGGAGTCGCCTACAGAAGGTACTACCACTTATATACGCTGGGGGAACTCAAGAGAGATATTGAGGAGTCGGGGCTCACAGTGATTCAAGCAGGTAAGTATGTTGCTCCAGGAAGGGCTCATGCTTTGCAGAAAAACCTATTTGCAGTAGGGTTAAAGAAGCTCATAAAGGGCTAAAGCAATACTCTGTGCGGAGTAAAGTTATGGAGAAGCAGTTAAGGAAGCTGAGCAGAGTACTTTCAGGTGTAGCGCCTGTAGCAGTAATGACTAAGCCATATCCATGCCCTCATGGAAAGTGCCTCTACTGTCCTGGAGGCCCTGATCAAGGGACTCCGCAGAGCTATGTAGGTGAAGAGCCAGCCCTCATGAGGGCTATTAGAGTCGGCTACGACCCGTATCTACAGACTTTAAGTAGGCTTAAGCAGTATCACGAGGTGCTGGGCTATTTTCCATCCAAGGTAGAGCTAATAGTTATGGGTGGGACTTTTCCAGCCATGCCTAGGAGCTATCAGGAGTGGTTTATAGCCATGGCCTTGGAGGCTATGAATGACTACCCATTCAATAGAGCGCCTAAAACAGTGGATTTAGCCAGTGCTCAGCTAAGGAATGAGGCGGCAAGCGTGCGCTGCATAGCTATGACTATTGAGACGAGGCCTGACTGGACGCGTGAAGAACACGTAGACTTCATGCTATACCTAGGCGCTACTAGAGTTGAGCTGGGAGTACAGAGTATCTACGATGACGTGCTTGAAAGAGTTAGGAGGGGTCACACAGTTAGAGATGTTGTAGAAGCAACTAGAGTAGCTAAGGACTCAGGGCTTAAGGTAGCATACCACATAATGCCTGGGCTTCCTGGGAGTAGTTACGATAAGGACTTAGAGATGGTTAAGGAAATATTCAGTAACCCAGATTACAGGCCTGACTACTTGAAGATATACCCAACGATAGTCGTCAAGGGAACAGGGCTATACGAGCTCTGGATTAAAGGCTCCTATACCCCATATACTGATGAGGAAGCCGTTGAATTGATAAGCGAGATGTATAGGTATATACCTGAATACGTTAGAGTCATTAGAGTCCAGAGAGATGTGCCAGTAAAATACATTGAAGCTGGCCCTAGGAAGGGGAATTTAAGAGAATTAGTTGAGGAGAAGTGCTTAGAGAAAGGCATAGCTATTAGGGAGATAAGGTGGAGGGAGATAGGTAGGCAGATCTATAAGTTAGGTAAAGTCCCTAGGGAAAGCTGTATTAAAATGAAGAGATTAGTTTATGAAGCCAGTGGGGGAACTGAGGTATTTCTATCAGTGGAGGAAGAGTGTAGTGATGCATTAATGGGGTTCCTAAGGCTAAGGATCCCTAGTGAAAGAGCTCATAGACCTGAAGTAGACTCAAGTACGGCAATAGTTCGAGAACTACACGTGTACGGCTTAATGACTCCCATAGGCGCTAAGCCTCAGAGCATCCTGGAAGTACAGCATAAAGGCTTTGGGAAGAGACTGCTGCTTGAGGCAGAGAGAATATCTTTAGAGGAGTATGGTATGAGGAAAATATTAGTTCTCTCAGGAATAGGGGCTAGAGAGTACTATAGAAAACTGGGGTATAGTAGGTTAGAGGGATCTCCATACATGGTTAAGCTCCTGAAGTAGACCTGCTTTAGCTTCAACGCATTACTTTAATAGCTGAGTCCTCATCTATGATCCATATATTCCTCCTAGGCCTAGTATCTATGATAGCGCTTGGCTTAACTCTCCCAACAAAGTACTCGGTGATCAATGGCCGTAGAGCCTCCTCCTTCAATCCTTCGTCAATGACTCTCCATACTTCCACAGGATTGTCGTATATCAATGCCTTGCCTGTGGACACTACCACGATCTTGCTTACGGAGTTCCTCAAATCCATGTATGGAAGGACGGCGTTATTGAAAGACTCTACTAGAATTAAGTCGCTTCCCTCAGCTAGTTCCTCCAAGCAATAGCTTAGCTCAATTGATGCTTTTCGTGATGTAAGCAGGCTTAGGAGAGTCTTTAAATCAATTGCTTCAGCACTCAGTTCTTCAGCTAACGAACTTATTTCGTCCCTCAGGAATCTAGGTACTCTAGCTATGTTTTCTTTAACTAGAAAGTGGCTCGACGTCCTCTCCCTACACTTGCTCACTCTACTGAGAACTACTCTAGAGAACTGATCCTCCATATCTCTATAAAATGACTCTACAGAATTAAGGTAAAGCCCTACGTCCAGCGGCGATAGGAGGAGGTCTATTGGATTAATTAAGTGCAACTTACTTGGCTCAACTCTAAGTAGCTCAGCGTATAGGGAGACATCGTGCCCTAAGAGCAGTTTTAACTCCCTGCTTACCTCAATGGTGTGATACTGCGTCCATGCATCGTGGCCTGCAACAGGCTTATACACGGATACTCTAAGCCCCTTACTTAAGGCGTAGTTAGCCACATTGTATGTAAACCAAGTCTTTCCACTGTCAAAGGCTAGTAAGCCTGTTATAAGGATCACTTTAGTCAAAGCAAACCCCAGTATTAATGGAGTTCTTAAGTAAGTAATAAGTTGTGCAATGCGTAAAAGCTCGCTTACCTCTGCTAAACCCTAATGTTTTTAATAAGGGGGAGAGCATTCAAGTACTGATGTAAGGCGATAGCCGTGGCACTGAAGGCTGATAGATGTCTCTTAATAGCTAGGTTTCAGCCACTGCACTACGGGCACTTAGTAGCGTTAAGAGAAGCCTTCAGTAAGTTTGATGAAGTCATCGTAGTCATAGGTATGGCTAGCCAAAGCCATACGCCTGAGAATCCATTTACAGCTGGCGAGAGGATACTCATGGTTAGAGAGACAGTTAAGTGGGATAACATGCCTTTAGATAAAGTAGTGACTGTAACTCTCCCAACTATTGAAGTGAGTAGAGTAGCCGTGCATTACGTAAAGCTCTACTCCCCCCCATTCACTTCAGTGGTAACGCTTAACCCAATAGTTGAAAGGATCTTTAAGGAGGAGGGCTATGCAATAACTCGTCCCCCAGAGTACAATAGAGAGATGTACAGAGGGTCTTACATTAGGAAGCTAATGGCTGAGGGAAGCCCTAAGTGGAGGGAGTTGGTTCCAAGACCTGTGGCAGAAATAGTGGATTCAGTTGATGGAGAGTCGAGGATAGCTATGCTCTATAGGGATAGAATACCGGGCTACCGCTGGGAGTGAGAAATGATCAGGTTTAAGTGCTTGCTGACAGGCCTATGTTGTAAAGCATCCCCCATAACGCTTCAATCATTTGAGAGAATACTGATCGATTTATTGGCGGAATCCATGGGCATTGATGTAAGGATAGCGCCCGCCTACACGATCTACGATGTTTTAAGCGATCAATGGATAGCGCTGTCCTATACGCTGTATCTAAATGAAGACAATAGGTGTCCCTTCCTATCGAAGGACAATAAATGCCTATTACACAACGTCTACAAGCCCTTTATTTGCAGAACCTACCCATACGTTCCTAGGGAAGTACATTACTTAGTTAACTCTGAGCTAAAGCTGATTATTCCACAAGTCGTTTACGGAATCTCCACTAAGTGCCCAGTTATAGAGATTCACAAGCCGCTTATAAGCAAGTACTTTGAAGCAGACGTGAACTTCGTAAAGGAGTACATGCCTAATGAGTATGAGGCGGCAGTAGAAGCCGAGAGAGCTAGGTTAACTATCACGATGCTGCTCTCTAACTTATGGAGGGAGGGTTTAGTTGAGTTAATGCAGAAGCCTCCCCCCGCAGACTCAGGTAGATTCATTAATGCGTACTCCTTACTCCAAAGGTATAATCCTAGGCTCCCCTACATTCTAGGAGTACATAGCATCGCTAAAAAGATCAAGTTAGTTAAAGCGGCAAACGATTAATATCCCCTAGTTGAGGCATTAAACCAGTGGGTGTAGTCCTTTGAAGGATCTTCTTGAGAAACTAACAGTGCTTAAAGCGCTCTTTGAGAAAGAAGTGTGGAACTTAAGGGAGCTCTCCTGGAGGACGGGTATAAGTGAGGGGCAGTTAATGGACGTAATCAATGAGCTCAGTGAAAGCTACGTTATTCAGAGGAACGGAGAGCTTATCTCAATTGCTTCAAGCGATAACCCAACAAAGATCAAGCCATGGGGTTGGAGCATTCGCCACGAACTAGTAGTTGGATCTACTCAGATATGCGCAAGGGGCTTAGCTCCATGGAGCATCGTAATTGCTGAACACCAGCTCCACGGCTATGGCCGCCATAAGAGAGTTTGGGAGTCCAACTTGGGTGGAATATGGGCTACTGCAGTAATAAG
>CALKYD010000087.1 GCA_938003605.1 uncultured Sulfolobales archaeon
GGAGCATTGATTAAAGACTATGGATACTGTAGAGGCATGGAAGTTCGGAGAACTGAGTCAAGCATTGTAGTTAGTGGATGCAGCAATGAGGGGTTCGTAAGCGAAGTCCTGGGGCTATGGTATGATCCAATGGATTACCTAAGTGATTTAAGTAGCCCGCTCAAGGGCTTAATTGAAGAACTTGCGCAAAGCTTTAGAAAGATCAGGCTCTCGATATCAACTATGGATAAGTGGCTAGTGTTCGCATCGTGCTTCCTATCTAGAGCAACGAACTACTACTCTAATACAGTTAAGTGGGTTAGAGCAATAGCTTCAATCGATGTGGATTCCTTGAAGAGAATAGACTTAGCTAGCGTTAGCACTAGCTTTCAAGTGAAGCAGCTTAACTACTTATTGAAGAACACTGACATCCTGGAAGCCCTAACTGAAGTAGGAAATGACTTAAGCGAACTAATTGATCTTAGGAGGAGGCTGCTTAAATACCCATTCATCGGCGTAAAGACTGTTGATGCATACTTACTATTTTCAACTAAGTGCCCTGTATTCACGCCGATCGATAGACACTACAAGTCCTTCGCCAGAGAGTTCCTTGGATTAAAGGAATACGTTGAGCCTAGGAAAGACCTGTGCTCCAGCTACTACTGCTGGAACTGCTTAAGGAGGAGCAGGTGCCTAACCTGGTTTAGCATGGATTCATTCGGCAGGCTCAGCGGGTGGATTCAGACAATAGCTTACTTGAACTCTAAGACTGGCTTAATGAAGGACCTTGAGCCTAAGAAAGCGATAAAGTAAGCTGTTAATATCAGCAGCTGCTTCTAGGACCTGACCGTAAGGAATGGGCACTTGTTCCAGTACCTAATGCATTTAGCCACCTGGTTCTTAGTCAAATACCTGGCTTGAATAGTGCAGCGCCCAACATAGTACTTGCCTCCACTCTCATCCTCTCCCTCTATCAGTTCAAAGAAGCTGCATGCACACTCAACTGGCTCCCTAAGTGCAAACACTGGGAGGTATATTGGTAGACCCTTCTTACGGCCTACGAAGTGCTCTTCTAGACTCAGCTTAACGCACCTCTCACTATGAGAGAGCCTGGGAGTTAAAAGGTGTTTTAACCCGTGCTCAGCGGCCTCCATGAATAGTTAAGAAGCCTCAGCTACACGAGTCTTTATTGTTGAAGTAGTGGTTACTGTGGATGCAGTTAACGCAGCCTCCTTTAAAACAGCTCTAAGAGCTAGGCATAATTCGATGTATTGCTCTACGTGCCCAGAGATCCATTGCTGCAGAGGCCTCAATGGATTCAGGGAGCTGGGGTGTAGCGTTTATTGGAGACCACTCCTTCACTAAGCCAAGTGGAGTTCTTTCTCAACAGACTCCTAGCATTAATAGAGTCCACTCACGTGAGCTACGATAGAGCTTATAAGACTACTCTACGCCGCTACGGAGTCTCGAAATGGCTTACTGAATCCCTATACAGAATAGGCTACTACACAGTGCTCTACTACCACTCATTGAAGTGGCTGGCCCGGAAGAAGGGTTATGGAGGTAAGCGCAGTGGCGCTATAGCGTTCTTCAGGGACTTGGGGTTTAGCGTTAGAAGGCTCATTGATTTAATCAACGATGAATCCTCTGACTTAAGTACTGTGAAGAGGATAAGCTTGAAGTACTCTTATCCAGAATACGTAGTTAGAGAATTGCTAAACTACATGAGTTCTAGTGAAGTAGAGGAGTACTTGAAGTCCCTTAACGATAGAAGGGTGTGGCTTAGAGTGAATATAGCTAGAGCCACATTAGAGGATGCATTAGCGTGCCTTGAGGATGAGGGCGTTAAAGTGGAAGCCTCAAAGAACTTGAACTACATGCTGTTAGTGAAGTCCCCGAAGTGGTTTAAGGCGGGGTCATCAAAGTGCTTTTTAAAGAAACTAATTATTCCACAGGATATAGCTAGCGCATGGGTTGTAGAGGTAGTTAAGTCGCTGAGGCCTTCGGAATTAATTGATGCATGCAGTGCTCCTGGAGTAAAGCTGAGCAGCATAATCTCCTTCAGCGACTTAAATAAGGCAATTGCATGCGACATATCTAGTAGGAGGATTCTCAACATCTATAAGTTGCTAGAATTCACTAAAGCCTCTGCTTTAAAGACGTTAATAGTGAACACTGATAGCTCTAAAGTATCTTTCTCTACGAAAGCAGACTTAGCGTTAATTGATGCTCCGTGTAGTGGGAGCGGTGCTGTATCAGGCGATCCAGCAGTAAAGATCTCGATCAGTGTAGAGGGGAAGATAAGCTACTACAGTGAAGTACAGTCGAAAATCGTTGAGAACATGGTTAAGCACTCCGAGTCAATAGTGTACTCTGTTTGCAGCCTCCACCCAGCTGAAGGAGAGTTAATTGTGGAGAAGTTGGCTAGGGAAGGCATAGTTGAATTAGTTAAGCTGGATAACGTACCGCTTAGAACAGCCTACAGAGGCTTCAGCGTTTCAAACAACAGCTATAGAACCTACCCCCACAGGGACTTAAGCCAGGCATTCTACATAGCTATACTAAGGCCCATTAAAAGACCACAGCTGGGGTAGGGGATGGAGGTTAGACATGCTGTAGGTCCTTATCCGAGTAGGCGCGCCAACGGATATATAGCGATCGTTGATTTAGTAGGGCCCCCTAAGGCATGTCCATACAACTGCATATATTGCCCAATAAGAGTGGAGGGAGCTAAAACTATTACTATTAAACGCTTAGTGAGC
>CALKYD010000088.1 GCA_938003605.1 uncultured Sulfolobales archaeon
AAAGATTTATTAAGTAGCGCCCCTAGATATGGCTAGGGTAGCCACATATGAGGTACGCTCAGTTAGTGCTTCTAGCTCTTACACTAGTTGCAGGCGTTGTAATAGGGCTATTGATTCCATACACTGGGCTAGTAGCAGCACCTGCTCACACTGTAACAGAGCTTAAGACTGTAACTGAGACTATAATTGCGACAACTACGTTGACTGCGCCATTGACTGAACAAATGCGTGAAGTCATTACGTTAAGCGATAAGGCTGGGAGAGTAATGGAGTTCAGAGCTATTCCCAGCAAAGTAGTGTCTCTAGCTCCATCAATTACTGAAGCAATGTTCATGTTAGGCCTCGGAGAGTTCATTATAGGAGTCGACGACATCTCCTACAACAACGACTTCATGAACATAAGCGGCTCCCTGAAGTCCAGGGGGGTAGTTAGCGTCGGCGGATACTGGTGGTCAGCCATAGATACTGAGAAAATACTTAGCTTAAATCCAGACTTAGTGCTAGCTGATAAGGGAGCTCACATAAAGTTACTCGACTTCTTCAATGAGTATGGAATTAAAGTATTCTACTTAAACGGAGGATCAGCTGGTAACTTAAGTGAAGTAATGGAGGACGTTGAGTTAATCTCGAAGATCTTCAGAGTTGAGGATATGGGAGTGAAGATGAACTACTTGATAAGTAGCTCAATGGAGTTACTGAAGGCAAGTGCTGAAGCTAGGGGATTAGTTGATGTAAGCGTTGTAATAGTAATTTCAATAGACTCCATGGGCATATGGGTTGCTGGAAGAGGGACCTTCATAGACGACTTGATTAACGTCATTGGATTAAAGAACTCGGTTCAACAGAGCGGCTGGCTAGTTGTAAGCCAAGAAGATCTAGCTAACTTAAGGCCTGAAGTAATAGTAGTTTTCTCAATGGGCATTAGTGAGGATGAGTTAAGGAACATCCTGGAGACAAGGGGTATTTACTCCATAGGTTCACGCATAATAATCTTAAGCAGCCATGAAACGGACTCTCTAGCTAGACCCAGCCCAAGAATTGTGGAGGGAGCGTGGATATTAATTGAGAAGATATATGAAGCCGCTAGAAGATAGAGAGCTCGTGGAAGTCGTTAAGGCGAGGTTTACTTTTCTAACTACATTCTTTTTAATTACACTAGCTCTATCATCCTACCTCTTCGTTAATCAGGGGTATTCCTACTACAGAGTCAATAGAGTGCTTCTCGGATTGCTATCCGGCTTCATCTTTGCGTACTCTGGCTCAATGCTTCAATCATCCCTTAGGAATCCTCTAGCTGATCCATACCTTCTAGGGATAGGTGGAGGAGCTTTATTCTCCATATATGTCTACTATCTAGCTGCTCCCACTCCAAGCGTTCTCCACACACCTTTAGTTGCCTCAATAGGGGGTTTATCAGCTTTGTTTCTAACCATACTTATTGCTGAAACTGTCGGTGGAAGTGATGTAGCTTACGTTCTTGCAGGCATAGGGGTATCGAGCTTCTTCTCAGGAGTAGCGATCACTCTCTATTACTTCATTCTATCTAGAGCTCCGCAAACTCCATACATATATGCAATGCTTATTGGAAGCCTAGTTGATGCAACTAGGTGGAAAGTCAACTTCCTCCTGCCTCTGACTCTAGCTCTAATACTTCTCTACTTCCTAATTGCAAAGCCCCTCAATGCATTGATCATTGGAGACGAGTATGCCTCTCAACTGGGCTTCAACGCTAAGTACGTTAGGCTTGCCACAATAATTGCTGCAGGCCTCTCTTCATCTATAGCTGTATCAGCCATAGGCATGATCGGGTTCATAGGCTTAGTGTCCCCCCACATAGCCCGCCTACTCTTAAGGACTAGCGACAATAGGTTCGTAATTCCCCTAGCTAGCTTAGCGGGGGCCCTTGCGCTATCGCTATCAGACATGGCGGCTAAGACTTTCCTATCGTGGAGTGTGGGTGAAGTGCCTGCTGGAGTAATTACTTCAGTGTTTGGAGCACCCCTATACGTAATGCTGGTTTTAAGGGGGTATAAATGGAGGTAGGGGGCTTCATAGAGGTTGAGGGAGTAAGAGTTGAGTATAGGTCTAGGGGTGAAGTAGTCGTAGCACTTAACAACGTATCTCTGCGAGTAAATAAAGGTGAGTTGTTCTGTGTGCTGGGGCCTAATGGAAGCGGTAAGACAACCTTGCTTAAGACAATAGCTGGCTTAGTGAAGCACGAAGGTGCTGTACTAATTGATGGAGTTAATGCATTGAAGATGCCGAGGAAGACTATTGCTAAGCTAATTTCATATTCATCTGACGTAAGTTTGCCTGAAATGCTTAGTTTAACAGTTGAAGAAGCAGTACTCACTTCGCGGTACCCTATTTCTAAGGGCTTTCTCGAAAGCAGCGAGGACCTCCATAAAGCCCGCGAAGTAATGAAGATGCTTGGAGTACTTAGCTTACGGAATAGAAGGCTGAGCGAGTTGAGCGCCGGTGAGCTGAAGAAAGTGCTGTTAGCTATGGCGCTAGCTAAAGATCCAAAGGTACTGTTACTAGATGAACCAGATGCACACATGGATATTAAGGGCAGAGTAGAGCTTTCAAAAACGCTGAAAGCACTTAAAGACAAGGTGCTGACAATATTCACTACGCACGACATAGCTTTTGCAGCGAATACTGCTACTAAAGTCCTCGTATTAAATAATGGAGTGGGAGTAGCCTTAGGAAACGTAAATGAAGTATTGACGGAGAGCGTGCTCTCGAAAGTGTATGGAGTTAGATTTAAAGTCTTAAATGCTGAAGAAATCCTGGCGCCAATCCCCATTTACTAATCCTTAGTAATTGAAGTCTGCGTCAAGGATGTGCTAACTTACCTTATGTGGAACTTGTTTTAGTTGCTGCAGCCTTTATGAGCTCTATTGCTTCCCGAGTTGTAATGAGTTTTGCTCCATAGATTTTCTCCATGTAGTTAAGCGCATACTTATGATCTTCTTCACTGAATGCAGCTACTGCGTCTCTAACAACGTAAATGTCGTAGCCGTAGTAGAATGCATCCCAAGCAGTGTGTAATACGCATATGTGTGTATGTATTCCTGTTAAGAG
>CALKYD010000089.1 GCA_938003605.1 uncultured Sulfolobales archaeon
CTCGGGAGTAAAGCTTCATGTAATAGTTATTGGAGGCAAATTAATTGATTTAGATTCAGTCTACATAGAGCGCGCTGTTGAGACATGTAATGGGGAAAAACACGTAGTTAACGATAGAGCACAGCTTGCCCAAGCACTGTATAAAGCCACCTTAAGTTAAGGGCAAACAAAGCGTGTCGAGAAAGCCAATACTTAAATACTCTCAAAAATAGTTAATCCATAGCCCGCGCTCTCACAAAGTAGTAGGGGAGGAGGCTTTAGGGAAGTAATTTGAGTGACGTTGTTGTAGCAGCTGAGAAAAGCATTTATGTAAGGATGGAGCCAGTAATGAAGTTTCTTGAAGAATTAGCGCACGCTCTATCTAAAGAAGTCTTCTCAAGAGTTGGATTAGTAGTTTTCTCAAACCACGCCTTCCCAATACTTGACTTAACTTACAATCACTACAAGCTATGTGGAGTTTATAGAGCTGTGAGGCCTCTAAAGGGAATTCCTGAGCCAGCACTGGGAGTATATGAGGCAATAGATATGATTAGAAGCCTCGATGATGGTCTCGCCGATAAGAGGGCAATAGCACTAATTGCATCATTCTCCAAGAAGCCTGCGCTTTCATTAGTAGATGCAGTAAACTATGCTAAAGCCCAGCAAGTGTGCTTGGCAATAGCTACTACTAACGCAGAAGCTCCGCCGTGGCTTCCAAAGGATATTGCTGGAGAGGTGATTCGACTGAAGTCAGATAGCATTCCTAAGATCATTAAATTGATCGTAAGTAACGATTGATGGCCAAAGGAGATCTAGGAGGAAGCACTTTAAGAGCTTGGAGGCTGCTTAAAGCTCCAGCCTTCATGCAGAAGTATTTAAGGGTACAGGAGGAGTTCTTAGCAATAGTGGACGCTTGCTTAAGCACAGTTATTACGGTGATTGCATGGCGTGGCCTGTGAAGGCTAAAATATACTGGGATCCAGAGCACAACGTACCACTGCTCATGCAATCTCTAAGTGACGATCCCTCTTCTTCATTCACGTTGAAGTTAACTGATCCAGGTGATGCTAGGCCTGCTACACAAATAGATCATAGCAGGCTCCGCGAGGCATTAAACTACGAGTTCGGCAGCGACAAGGCATATAGCAAGCTATTCATGGGTAAATTCACGTTGCTAAACAAGGTGCCTCACTGGGATTTAATGTGGGAAGTAGTTTCGTCGGGCAACGTCCTCGGCCAACTATACTACGATCCATTTAAGTGTAGGTGGAGGTTTAGGCTCAACTATACTGGAGCCGCTATAGCGCTTAGAGAGGGCTTAGTTGATCATATTGTAGTATCAGGGCTCATCGCTGAAAGAGGAGTCCTTAAAAGCTGTTATTCAGGTAGCTCAAGGCAAGTAGTGATAGTTGGTAAGAGTGGGAGGCCTCGTGGAATAGCTGAGAATGACGGTGGCAAACTCGTTGTAGCCAAGTTATTTAAGTCATTCATTGAGCCTGTAGAAACTAGTTGGAGAAGCTCCTCACTTCACGAAGCGTTGAAGCTCAATGACTACGCTCTCTACTACTTTGAGTCTAGAGCTAAGGCATTCATATACTCAATGCACTCTAAAACTGGCAGAGAAGTAATCGTATCATACTCCGGCGGGAAGGACAGCCTGGTATCGCTACATCTAGCCATGAGTGTCGTCGGGGAATTAAAGCTACTATTTAACGACACTGGATTAGAGCTCCCCGAAACAATAGCTAATGTAGAGCAAGTATCTGAAAAGTACGGGCTCGCTAAGGTATTAGCTAGCGCCGGCGATAGGTTTTGGAAGGACATAGAGCTGTTCGGCCCTCCCGGAAGGGATTACAGGTGGTGTTGTAAGGTACTGAAGCTAATTCCATTAGCCAAAGCATCTAAGCAGAAGTGGCCTAGTGGAGCCCTAAATATAGTTGGCCAAAGAGCCTTTGAATCTCTAGATAGAGCTAGAAGCCATAGAGTCTGGAGGAATAAGTGTATACCGCATCTCCTAAGCATATCGCCCATCCAGGAGTGGAGCCAGCTACACGTATGGCTTTACATACATAAGCATAGGCTACCGTACAACAAGCTTTACGACGAGGGCTTCGAGAGGCTTGGCTGCTACTTATGTCCAGCAAGCACTTTAGCTGAGTTTAAGGATGTCGAGGCAGCGTGTCCAGAGCTTTGGCTAAAGTGGGTTAACGTCCTTGAAGACTGGAGAAGAAGGCTTGGACAACCAAAAGAGTGGGTTGACTTAGGCCTATGGAGGTGGCTTACTCCAGCGTTCGCTAAGCGAAGGCTTGAGCTAAAGACACTCAGTTACTCAAGCAATTGGAGAACGGAGTACGTTAGTAGACTTATTGAAGGAGCGGCGAGGCTCTCACCCATAAAGATCGATAGAGAGGAAAGCAGTATAACGGCTTACTTTAATGACGAACTGTTAGGCGATAAGCACTTGTTAACCTTTGCATCAAACGCTAAGATGCTTAAGGCAAACGTCTACAGAGATGTTGAAGGCTTAATTGTTGAAACGAATAGAGCTAAAGTAGTGATTAATGGAAGGGTCGTTAAGGCATTGTTCAAAGAGCATAGCGGCGTAGAGGACTTAGCTGATGTATTAAAAAATATCTATAGAGTTAGAGAATGCATAAAATGCGGTAGCTGCACCATATGGTGTCCGGAAAAAGCAATTAAGCTAACAAGCAATGGGCCTCTGCCCAGAGTTCCATGCCTAAGCTGTAGGATATGTGTTGAAAATTGTCCTATAAGCGAGATGCTTGTTGAGAAGACAGTAATGCCTCTAATACTTGGCGATGTCAAAGCTTGGAGGAGGAGGACTAGGTTTAAGAGAGAGGATTTGCTGAAGTCGTTTAGAGCTATGGGTTACACGCCTTAGCGCTCAGTCCGCTTAGGCATGTACTTCATAACTTTAACGAATCTTCTCTCCACATCATATATCATTTCAATGATTTCCTCCTCGCTTCTCGCTTCATTAAGGATCCTTATTGCTTCCCTATTTCCTACTCCTCTTCCAGCAATTATTAAGGATATCGTTGAGCCGTAGCGCGACGTGAGCATAGCTCTAAGCATTAAGCCATCCATGATCCTCCTCTCCCTCTTACAGAGCTTGCCTCTATTCCTTAATTTAGTGAACACTCTTTGTTCGCGAGCTCCATCACCTTTAATTACTGCTACTAAGGTAGCACCGCATTTCCCGCAGATAATGCTCCTCGAATTAACGAGTTCTTCAACTCTCGTTCTCCAAACGTATCCACAGTGCAAGCATAGTAGCGATACTCTTCTCTTCAAGAGCCTTGACTTATATGCTGAGAAGTCTATTGAATAGTACTTCAAGGGCTTGCTGGATAGCTTACTTATAGCTTCCTTGAAGAGGATGTATTCACTCTCAGGAGTCCATAGAATAGTCTTAACATTGATGGAGTGCCCGAGACCCCTGAGTATCCTGACTGCATTAACTACATCGTAGTCTCTAAGTAGAGCTTCTTTAAGAGCTTCTCTGCCTACAATAGTTTTTGAAAGCCTTTGCAACATGCTTTTAGTTACTTCAACTCTTGACTCAGGATCTATTACTCCAAACCTTTGGGCAACGAAGAAGGTTCTCCATAGATAAGCGCTGCTATTCTCAACAACTCTCTTAACTAAGTCTTCGCAGTCACTGCTTTTAGCAATTGAGGACAGTTCTTTAATTAACTCATTTACCTCATTCATTGTTGGATGAGCGTCCTCGAATTCAAGGATTACATAGTATGGTGTAGCGTATCCACGTGAGTTAGGAGTTATGGTTCTTCTAGCTATAGTTAGAGCTAATTCCTTCAGCAAGTTAGCTACTTTAGATCCAAAGAATCCGTATAAAGCTACTAATCCGGAACCCCTTCTTAGCTCAACTACAACCGTGTCATCTGTTGGAGCAGCATTGCTTTCCCTCAGTTCTTTAAGCACTTCCTCGATATACTCTCTTGACTCAGGACTTATGTATACGTTGCTTAGTCCAAAGAGCTTAATGGCTTTAGCTAAGCCCTCCTTAATTGCTACTCTAACGAGTGCACCAGCATGTCTAGCGACACTGTGTTCTACAGGTATGCTTTCGCCCTCCCATCTAGGTATGAGTACTTTGAAAGACTCTTCAACAGGCTCTACATACAGCTTCCCCCTCCCCCTATCGTATCCAATGAATTTCCACAGGCTTCCAGCAAGTACGAATACAGCGTTTTCCTCTAAGCTTGTCACTATGAATTCCTCGTTAAGCGATCCTATTATTTTACCAGTGCTTAGCTCAACTACATTAACCATCCTTGCTTCAGGTATCATTGTTACTCTATAGAAGTATTGTTTAAGCCTCCTGCCTGGGCGTACTTCTCCATTAACTACCCTTATTACTTTAAGTTCCTCTAGAAACTTTATGACTTCATTAAATGAATCGGGATCCAATCCATGGAAGACTCTCGATGAATGGAATTCCGCATAAAGATCTGCTTTCTGTATGCCGGGGGATACCATGACTCTTAGCGCTACTTGGTGAGCTAGAACATCCAGAGGTTTATCAGGGATCTCCTCTTTCTCAAGGACCCCCATAGCGGTTCTTCCAGCCAGCACTATTGATTCAAGAATGTCGTAGAAGTTCCTGGTGGTAACTATGGCTCCTCTAGAGACACCAGTTACTCTATGCACGCTTCTCCCAACTCTCTGCATGAGTCTTACAGCTTGTCTAGGAGACATGTACTGTACTACGTAATCTACATGGCCTATGTCGATACCTAGTTCAAGGCTTGACGTTGCAACAACTGCCTTGAGCTCGCCTTCCCTGAAGGCTTTTTCAGTACCCAATCTGCTTTCTTTCGAAAGACTTCCGTGGTGCACACTCACTCTTCCATAGAGCTCACTTAAGTTAGATAAGTGCCAAGCTATGTTCTCAGCAGTATCCCTAGTATTAGTGAATATTATTGCGTGGCTCTGGCTCTCAATTAGTTTAGCTAGCTTCCTAAGCCTTACCTCAAGTTCTTGCTCACTGCGTTCCGCCACGGCTTTCTCCGGAGTCTCAACACTTATATGCATGCTTTTAGAAGCAGTTGATTCAATTACTTGCACGTACGTTGGTGCATCTATAAGTTCTATGGCCTTAATGACGTTAGTTAAGGAGGCTGTTAGGCATGTTTTGACAAGCCTTCTACCAATGATTCTCTCAACAATGTTTATTGCTGAAAGAAGCTCCATCCCCCTCTTGCTCGTAACTACTTCCCTGAATTCATCTATGACGACGTAGCGTAGGTTGCCTAAGTACTTCCTGTAGGCTTCGTCAGCAATTATGTATTGAAACGATTCAGGAGTTGTAAGCAGTATGTGCGGAGGGTTTTCTCTAATCCTCTTTCTCAAAGACGCCGGCGTATCGCCATGTCTTACTGCAACCCTTAATCCAAAACACTTACTCAATCTATCGATCCTCAGCTCAAGATCCCTGTTTAAAGCCCTCAGAGGAGTTACGTATATTACTGAAATAGGCTCCGCCCCCCTCTTCAAAAGAGTGCTCATTATTGGAATTAATGCTGCTTCAGTTTTACCAGAGCCTGTTGGAGCCACTATGATTGTAGTGTAGTTCAACGCAATGTACTCAAATGCCTTAGCTTGAACAATCGACAGCTTTTCGTACCCAAGCTCCTCAAGACACTTAGCAGTAGAGCTATCTACAATTACATCCCTAACGGGTATCGATGGAGCTACATCGTTAATCGTTGAACTAGCCATTGCCGATACCGTCCGCCCCCAGACGCTCACTTCATTATTTCATTAATCGGTATTTATTTACATAATCTACGTGGATCGTTCATCAACACCCTCAATAGAAGAGTCTTTTGAACTCCATAACCCATGTTTTCAAAGAAAGTGCTATGTTGCATCGCCTTCCCCAACGGATCAGTGTTTCTCTTTAAGGAATGCATCTTAGTTGGGAGACGAGTGGAGAACTCTTTACACTAACGTAATGTAATTAAAATTAAAAGTTATTAAGCGCTCTCTTAGTTTCTATGCGGATTAGGCTGGTGAGAGAGCTTTGACAGAAGAAGAAGTGGAGGAAGCTGAGGCTGTTGAGGAAAGTAGTGCTAGAACTTTCTCAATAACTACTTTCTCGACATTCTTAGATAGAACTGAGAAGTGGATAAAGTATGTTGAGGGAAGCATACGTCTTGAAGAATTAATTAGCTTCCTTAAGGGAACGGCTGGAGTTAAGAAAGCGGGGAAGAAGTCTGCAAAAAAGAAGCGAACTTGAGTCCCTTAAGGAAGCTAATTACGCTTCCCTTATAAACGAGGCGCTGGCATACCCTATATCTCTTAAAACCATGCGTAGAAAGTCTTCGCTCACTCTTTTATCTACAACTAATGTGACCATCCTTAGATCATTCGCTATGTAAAGCTTTAGTTTCTGAACGACAACTAATCCTTCAATAATTTCCCTATGATCCTTTGGCGGGAATATGAAGTCCTTAAACTTCCTCCTCATATACTCGTAGAACTCGTCAAAGTTCCTAATGTATCTAAGCGACTCAGTAATGTCGAGAGTAGCCCCTCTAACTGCGGCTATTTTCTCTAGGAATTCAATGGCCTTTTCTAAGGGTAAGTCTATGTACTTATATTTTCCTAAGTCGACTCTCACAACTATTTCAGCCAAGACATATCACTTCATAGCTTACAAAGTTGTTCACACACTATATTCCTTATTTAGAAGGGCGTCGGCCGTTAATAAGGCTGGGGCATTATTCATTTGAAGCTCATTTACTCAATGCAATGAAGGGAAGGCACTATTGATCCTCGATCACTGAGCTGAGGCTTTTTTCAACACGCTCAGTACTTCACTTAGGGGTGCATTAGTTCTAATCCCTCTTGG
>CALKYD010000090.1 GCA_938003605.1 uncultured Sulfolobales archaeon
ATACTATGCAAGGTATGACCCCGAATATATAGGGCCCTGCGCTCCTATAGAACCCCTAGGATCATACGTCACTATATATAAGGGGAAGAGATACTCCATAGTCCTGGATTCAGATGTGTTTACTCTATCTTATAGAAAGGACCTAATAGAAAACCCGACTTACAAGAATGAGTTTAAAGCTCAGTATGGAAAGGAACTTAAGGTTCCAGACACGTGGGAGGACTTAATAGATATGGCTGAGTTCTTCTACAATAAGAATTTAACGGCTCCTAGCGGAGGCAGAGTCTACGGTGCATACTTCTATGCAGAGCCGGCTTTCGCAGCATACATTACGTGGTTAAACATATTCATTGAAGCTGGAGGAATACCTTTCGACTTAGAGACAATGGATCCAAAAGTAGACTCTCCTGAGGGTAGATATGCATTCGACATAATGCTAAGGCTTAAACCATACATGCCTCCAGAAGCTATTACGGCCGGCTGGGCTGACCTATATGATAAGTTCATAAAGGGTGAAACTGCATTTACAGCAGCTTGGCCTTCATTAACTAAGGAAGCCATGAGGCCAACTTCATTAGTGAAGGACGTAGCTGGTTCAGCTCTAATGCCTGGAGTAATAGTTAATGGAAAGCTTGTAAGAGCGGCTCCTAATCCAGTTAACTGGGTTGGCGTAGTATCTAACTACAGTAGATACCCTGAGCTAAGCTACCTATTCCTACAATTCGCTACAGCGCCTGATATGGGTCTAGAAGTTATACTTGCTGGAGTAATACTTGATTTATTCAGAGAGTGCTGGTTTAAAGACCCTAAGTACAGGCCTAGATCAGCTGAAGGCTATGGAGAGGAATTCATCGATGTATACATGGAGAGCCTTAAGATATCGTTCCCAGACATATTGATTAGAGGTGGAACTGAGTACCTCTCAAAACTAACGACTGAAGTAAACAGCGTTATGGCTGGAATAAAGGATCCTGAAGATGCGTTAAGCGCTGTATCAGCTGAGTGGGATTCAATAACTAGAAAGTACGGCGTAGACGAACAGCTTGAAGCTTGGAGAGGGCTGGCCCAGCTATTCCCAGATGATGTTAAAGAAGTCTGGAAAGCGAAAGGCTACATGAAGTGATGAAACAATATCAAACTTTTTTAAAGTTCCCTTTTTAAATCACTGTCACTCTTAATTAAGGACTAAAGTGTGTAAATTGATGTGGAGAGGGTAAATATGCCTGAAAAACCTCCTAGGGAAGTTAAGTACTTGGCAACTCTTCCAGTGAACATACTTCTTAACGCAGTGTTAATAATTCCATTTGCCATAATGATATACCTGGCCTTCCTCAAGTGGTCTCCGGCAATGGGAATACCTTGGTGGGAGGCCTCCATTACTGGCTTAACTAACTTTGCGAGAGCTCTAGGAGATGCTAGATTCATTGCAGCACTCAGTAGGACTGCCTTATATACAGTGAGCGTTGTTGCAATAGAGTTCTTCCTTGGATTGGCGTTAGCTTACATAATGCTGGGGGACTTCGTTGGGAAGAAGGCAGCTATAGCTATCACAATATATCCACTTATGCTGCCGCCAGTCGTAGTCGCAACAATATTCTACTTGATGTTCCAGAGCTACGGCCCCGTCAACAACTTGTTCTTGAGGGCTATTATGGGAGAGGATGCCCTAAGAATATACTGGTTCCTAAAACCTGACACAGCTTTCATCACGTTACTTATCGCTGACATATGGCAGTGGACTCCATTCATGTTTCTAATAATGTACTCAGCTTTATCAGCAGTACCTAAGAGACTCGTTGAAGCTGCTGAAGTACTTGGTGCAAGCAGCTTCACAATATTCTGGAGGGTTAGGATGCCTTTGATAAAGCCATTAATAGTAGTTGCACTAGTGTTAAGAGGCCTTGAAGCATTCAAAATGTTCGACTACGCATTCATAATGACTGGCGGAGGCCCTGGAACAACTACTGAGACTGTGTCAATGTACATATATAGGACTGCCATTCTGTATACCGACATATCTTATGCAGCATCCATGTCACTAATGGTATTAGCTATGATAATAGTGGTGGTGAGGGCATTCATATGGTATTTCTTTGAGAGAGGGAGGTAGGGATGAAGTCCCATGGAACTAGGATCTTATTGAGCGCCCTTAAGTATATAGCTATAGGAGTCTTCGTACTATGGGTCCTCGTACCTGTAGCTTGGGTTGTATCACTAGCGTTTAAACCCTATGCTGAGTGGAGAGTATCGTACTTCGTGCCGAAGAACTTCACGTGGAACAACTTCGTGGTTCTCTTTAGATCAGAGGCATTCGTTGGAATTATGGGGGCTACAGCAATAGTTGAGCCTGTCACTAAGCCTTTAATAAACAGCCTTGTCGTTACAAGCCTTTCCACAGTAATTGCAGTGATGATAGGGTTCTTTACTGCCTATGGAGCAAGCAGGTACAATACTCCCGGGCCTTTCGGGCTCTTCTTTACGCTGCTGACCCGTATGCTTCCACCTGCAACGTTCGTTACTCCAATAATGGTCTACTACTCGAACTTGAGGCTTCTAGATACGCACTTCGGCTTGATAATACTGTACTCAGCTGTTACCGTGACGTATGGAATATGGATTCTAAAGGGCTTCATAGACGCTATACCTGTTGAGTGGGAGGAGGCAGCAATGCTTGAGGGAGCTACTCCAGTAAAGACCTTACTTAAAGTAGTGCTACCTATAGCTAGGCCTGGCTTAGTTGTTGCAGGCCTCTTCATATTCCTCCTCACTTGGACGGAGCTCCTATTTGCCCTTGTATTAACTAATGTGTATGCAGTCACTCTCCCTGTGCATATAGGTAAGTATGTTGGTGCAGTAGGCCAGCTATACGGTCCGCAGGCTGCTTTAGCGCTGATAGGCTCAGTCATACCCATAGCAATAGGCTATGCCATCCAGAAGCACCTCGTAACTGGATTCACTTTTGGTATGGTGAGAGGATGAAGAGAGTTAAAGTAAGAGTTGTAAATGTTACCAAGAGGTTCGGGGATCTTGTAGCTGTAAACAATGTATCTTTTGAAGCATATGAAGGCGAAATATTTACTTTACTTGGGCCAAGCGGCTGCGGTAAAACCACTACTCTTAGAATAATAAGCGGCCTTGAAAAGCCCGACTCAGGCAAAGTGTACATAGGGGATAGTGATGTAACTGCATTGCCGCCTCAATTACGCAATGTCTGCCTAGTTTTCCAGGAATACGCTGTATTCCCACATATGAGCGTCTACGATAACATAGCCTTTGGATTAAAGGTGAGGAGGGTCCCCAAGGAGG
This sequence comes from uncultured Sulfolobales archaeon, assembly GCA_938003605.1. The sequence continues at coordinate 3,307 of CALKYD010000090.1, forward strand.
AGCTATCAAAAAAAGTTCGCGAACTAGCTGAAGTACTTGAATTAACTGATCGTCTTAACGCTAAGGCGGGTAAGCTAGGCATAAGTGAGCAGCAGAAGATAGCTCTAGCCAGGTGCATGGCTGTAGAACCGGAAGTCCTTCTCCTCGACGAGCCGTTGACATTCGCTGATGCAAAAGTCCGTGAGAAAATGAGGAGGGAGTTGAAGAAGATTCAAAGGGAGCTTGGTATAACAATGATTTACGTCACTCACGATCAACTTGAAGCAATGATGTTATCGGATAGGATAGCAGTAATGAATAAGGGGAGGCTTTTACAAGTCGGTTCTCCAATTGAAATATACGACAGTCCGCAGAACCTCTTCGTAGCTCGCTTCATAGGGAGCCCGACTATCAATACAATCGAAGGCGTATTAGTCAGGGAGCAGGAGAGGTTCTTAATTAAAAGAGATGAAGTAGCCGTAGATGTGAGTGAATTCGTGAGCTCATACCAAAGTGTTGAGAACATTCTAGGAAAGGACGTAGTCATAGGGATTAGGCCTGAGGATGTCTACTTGAGTGTAAATGGCCCCATCAAAGGAATAGTTGAAGTAGTGGAAGTATATGGTGAAAGGCTGGCTATACACGTAAGGATATCTAAGGAGCTAGTGTTGAAAGCTCTAGTGCCTGTTCACGAAGTAGTGGCTGAGGGGGAGGAAGTAAGGCTTTCATTCAACCCGGAGAAAGTGCATGTTTTCAATAAAGTTACTGAAGAGAAAATAGTGCTGCATAGGGTGAAGTAGTGAAATGCCCTTCCTTGAGGTAAGGGATGTATTGAAGAAGTTCGGGGAAAAGACTGTGTTGAAGGACATTTCATTTAGCGTCAATAGAGGGGAAGTCTTAGCTATAGCTGGCCCCCCTGGATCAGGTAAAACGACTCTCCTGAAGATCATTGCTGGACTAATTAGTCCTACAGGCGGTAGGATATACTTAAATGGAGTTGATATAACCGATGTTCCGCCTCACATCAGGGGCTTTTCAATGGTGTTTGAAACTCCTCCAGTATACCCCGATAGGACTGGCTACGATAACATAGCTTTTCCACTAAGATTGAAGAAGTTGCCTGAGGCTGAAGTTAGGAGGAGAGTATATGAAATAGCTGATCTTCTTGGAATAAGGCACGTGCTTGACAGAAAGCCAAGTACTTTTAGTGGAGGGGAGTATCAACGCGTTGCTCTAGCTAGAGCATTAGTGACTAACCCAGTTGTGCTCCTCCTCGACGAGCCTTTAAGGAATTTGGATGCGAAAATCAGGGAATACATGGCGGTGTGGCTTAAGCAACTTCAATCAAAAATAGGCATAACAGCCATCTATTCAACACACGATCCTTTAGAGGCCCTTACTATAGGGACAAGGGTAGCAGTAATGCTTAGTGGAGAGGTAAAGCAGTTAGGGGAACCACTTGTAGTGCTAAACAATCCTACGAGCTTAGACGTAGATGACTACATAAGTATACCGGCCCTCAATACATTTAGGGGGGTTGCTAAGGCTTCTGGAGGAAAACTCGTAGTCAACATAGATAAAATATCTGTGGAGAAAGATGTCAGCCGTGAACTACAGTTTGATGAGAGGGAAGTCATAGCAGCAATAAGGCCTGGTGATGTAAGCATAGCTAAAGCATATCAACCAGGCTCATTCAGCGGTAAAGTTGAATTAATACAATACTTAGGCGCCAACGCTTTAGCAACTGTAACGCTTGACAATACTGCAATAAGAGTGATCATACCTAAGACAATCCAAGTAGGTGAAGGAGACAGTGTCTACGTAGCCTTTGACCCTAGGGATATACGGGTATATGATGCTCAGAGTAAGCGAAGAATAGATCTATAGACTGCTCGGTGGATGTGATGAGGCTAGTGACGTTCACTAAAGTCGAAAGAGGTATGGGCTTAAGGCTTGGAGTACTATGGGTGGAGAAGTACATACTAGATCTTGGGGGCGCTATAGTAGACCTTCTTGTAAACAAGTACAAAGTGAGCTATCGCAGAGCTTATGAATTAGCGCACTTTGTAATTAGCGATACACAGAGATTCATAGAGCTTTCGCCCACAATATCCCACCTCATAGATGAAGTAATTGGGGAGTACGCAAAAAGCGACTTAGATTACTTAATTAATGCTGGGATAGCCTTTGGATTAAATGAGGTAAAGTACTTGCCGGCAATACCCAATCCGCCGAAAATCATAGGGATAGGGATTAACTACGAGGAGTATAGAGTGATGTTGAAGTACCCTAAGCCGGAGGTCCCACTATTCTTCTTTAAACCTAGCAACACGTTGCTGGGACACGAGGACTACGTAGTTATTCCACGCGGTGGGCGATGGCCTGGGACTTCATCTAAATGCGTTTTCCACGAATTTGAAATGGCTATAATTATTGGGAGAAGGGCTAAGGACATCACTAGGGAGGAGGCGCTGAGGCACGTTTTTGGAGTGACAATATTTAGCGACATCACTGCACACGATATTGAAATGGTGCAGCCTGGGTTTGTGCTTTATCAGCAAAGGTCTAAGGCTTTCAACACTTTTTCGCCCATAGGTCCATGGATAGTCACAATGGATGAATTCATTCAAAGAGGTGTGGATATACATAGCTTAGACATACTCCGCAGAAGGAATGGCTTAGTTGAAGGCAAGTCAAACACGAGGAACATGATGTATAAAGCGTGGGACATAGTTGAGTTTCTAAGTGAAATAATGACGCTTGAGCCTGGAGACGTAATATCCCTTGGCAGTCCTCCGGCAGGGCCTCCTGAAGGCCTTCAGCCAGGCGATGTAATAGAGGTCGAGCTGGAATTCGTTGGAGTTTTGAGAAACTACGTAAAGTAATGAAGGCTATCCTCCACATCAAAGATATTAGTGTGCGAAACTAAGTAGCCTAGGGCGCATTAGCTGTGAGTTCTTCAGTGAAGGAGTTCAAGTGTTTAAGGTGTGT
>CALKYD010000091.1 GCA_938003605.1 uncultured Sulfolobales archaeon
GGAACTGGGCAGCCTTTAGCTGCCGAACTAGGGCCGGGGCTTATTGGAGCAATATACGATGGCATTCAAAGACCTCTGCCAGTGCTTGAAGGCATAGCGGGCTTCTTCGTTAAGAGGGGAGTAAGGGCTTCCCCACTCCCTAGAGATAGGAAGTGGCACTTTAAGCCATTAGTAAGGGTGGGCGATAGAGTTGAGCCAGGCAGCTTTATTGGAGTAGTTGATGAAACTCTGGCCGTTAAACACTATATAATGGTTCCACCAGATGTGCATGGCGTTGTAGAGGAAGTAGTTAGTGAAGGGGATTACTCAATAGTTGAGCCGGTAGCTAGAATTAATGGAAGAGATGTATCTATGCTGCAGAAGTGGCCTGTTAGGAGGCCTAGACCTATTAGTGAAAAATACGAGCCTAGCGAGCCGATGATAACTGGGCAGAGGGTAATAGACTTCCTATTCCCGTTGGCTAAGGGAGGCAAGGCAGCTATACCTGGAGGTTTTGGAACAGGTAAAACAGTGATGCTCCAAACACTCGCTAAGTGGAGTTGGGCTGACATAGCTATATACGTTGGATGTGGTGAGAGAGGGAATGAAATGGCTGATGCTTTACACAGCTTTAGGAGGCTTCTAGATCCAAGGACTGGCAAGCTCATTGTGGAGAGAAGCGTCTTCATAGCAAATACAAGCAACATGCCTGTTGCAGCTAGAGAGACCAGCGTCTTCCTTGGAACAACTATTGGAGAGTACTTTAGAGACATGGGTTACCACGTATTATTGGTAGCAGACTCAACTAGTAGGTGGGCTGAAGCAATGAGGGAGATCAGTGGTAGACTAGAGGAGCTCCCAGGCGAGGAGGGCTTCCCCGCATACCTTGGCTCAAGGCTTGCAAGCTTCTATGAGAGGAGCGGCTATGTAAAAGCGCTGGGTAAGCCTGATAGATATGGGAGCCTTACGATAATGGGAGCCGTAAGCCCTCCTGGAGCAGACTTCAGTGAGCCAGTTACTCAAGCTACTCTTAGGATCATAAGGGCGCTGTACTTACTTGACGTTGCTTTAGCTTATAGAAGGCACTACCCAGCCATAAATTGGCTCACTAGCTACAGCCTATACACTGAGAACGTTGCAGATTGGTGGTATAAGAACGTTGGGCCAGAGTATAAGGAGCTGCGCGAGAGAGCTTTATCTATTCTTCAGAGAGAGGCCGAGCTCGAGGAATTAGTTAGACTCGTTGGAGCTGAGGCATTGCCCGAGGAAGATAAGCTTGTTCTAGAAGTAGCGAGAATGATTAGGGAAGACTTCCTGCAGCAGAGTGCATTCCATGAAGTAGACATGTATTCCCCACCTAAGAAGACCCTCCTAATGATGAAGGCAATCATGACTTTCTACGACTTAGCTCTAGACTCGTTGAAGAAGGGGATCACAGTTGAATACATTAGGAAGCTTCCATGCAGAATTAAGATAGGCAGAATGAAGGATATAGCTGGAGGTCAAGTTGAGGAAGCCTTTTCAAGCCTTATACAGGAAATAAAGAAAGACTTTGAGTCACTCACTGAAGAAGCAAAGGTGCTCGCCTATGTATAGCCTATCCGTAAGGGAGTCATCAAAGCTCCTTAGAGCCCAGGGAAGCCTGCTTTTCGTAGAATCAATACCTGGAGTAAAGTATGGTGAACTAGTTGAAGTAGTGCTTTCCAACAATGAAGTTAGGCTTGGCCAGGTAATAGATGTAAGTAGAGAAGTGACCGTAATACAGGTATTTGGAGGAGTTAGTGAAGTAGACTTAAAGGGATCTAAAGTAAGGTATAAGGGTGAAACACTGAAGATACCAGTTAGTGTGGACATGCTTGGAAGGATATTTGATGGTCTCGGAAGGCCTATCGATGGCGGTCCTCGAGTAGTACCGGAAGAATATTTAGACATACATGGGGCACCTCTAAACCCTGCGTCCAGGCTCCCTCCATCAGAGTTCATTGAAACTGGTTTAAGTGCTATAGATGGACTTGCAAGCATAGTTAGAGGGCAGAAGCTACCTATATTCAGTGGCTCAGGTCTACCCCATAATAGGATAGTTGCCCAAGTAGTTAGGCAAGCCAGGGTCTTAGGCAAGGAGGAGAGGTTTGCAATAGTCTTTGGGGCAATAGGGGTTAGTTACGACGATGCAATGTTCTTCATAGATAATTTTAAGAGGTATGGAGCGTTAGAGAATGCAATAGCCTTCATTAATACAGCTGATTCACCAGTTATCGAGAGAATAGCTGTTCCCAGAGTTGCCTTAACAGCTGCAGAACACTTAGCGTGGAACCACGATATGCACGTGTTAGTGATACTGAGTGACATGACTAACTACTGTGAAGCTCTTAGAGAACTCAGTGCTGCAAGAGAGGAAGTTCCAGGTAGGAGGGGTTACCCAGGGTACATGTATACAGATCTAGCTACGATATATGAGAGAGCAGGTAGAGTGTCTGGTAGAAAGGGGAGCATTACTCAAATGCCTGTACTCACAATGCCTGACGACGACATAACTCACCCAATACCCGATCTCACGGGTTACATCACTGAAGGACAGTTAGTACTATCAAGGCCTTTGTGGGGCAAGGGAGTCTATCCGCCATTCGACGTATTAATGGATCTCTCGAGGCTCATGAAGGATGGAGTGGGCCCAGGGAAGACTAGAGAGGATCACTATGGAGTATTCATGCAACTATATGCAGCATATGCAGAGGGAGTGAGGCTTAGAGAGCTCAGCGTAGTTGTAGGCACAGAAGCCCTTACTCCAAGGGATAAGAAGTACCTTGAGTTCGCCGATAGATTTGAGAGAGAGTTCATTGGTAAGGGGAATACGAGAGGAGATCCGTTGAGGAGACTCTAGATAAAGGCTGGGAGCTTCTATCGATAATTCCAGAGGAAGATCTTAAGCAAGTAAAGGTTGAACACATAAAGAGGTATCACCCTAAGTATAGAAATGCCCTCCGCATTGAGTGACGAGACTCTTCGCTACTTTTACAAGCAATTAATTCTTTTAACTCCAAGAAGTA
>CALKYD010000092.1 GCA_938003605.1 uncultured Sulfolobales archaeon
CTGCTTCAAGCAATACTCCGTCAGGCAAGAGCTGAGGTTAGTTAAGCCACTTAACGCCAGTGCTTAAAGGCTTGCCAACTGCTTGAGGGAGGAGCTTGTTTGAAAAGCTTAGAAAGGCTATCTCCAGCTTCTCTGAGAAAGTAAGTAGAGCTCTCTACTCTAGGAAGGAGTTAGAGAAGTTCATATATGAACTAGAGCTCCAGCTTGTTGAAAATGATGTAGCATACGAAGCTGTAATAGCGATAACTTCTCGGCTGAAGAAATTAATTGAGGATGGAGCATTGAAGGATCGAAGCGATGTTCTTAAAGCACTTGGTGAAGCAATGATTGAGTTATTTGAGGGAGTTGAGCCAATAGATATGTTCACTGAAGCTAGGAACACTAAGCTCTACAAAGTCCTCTTCTTAGGAGTCAACGGCGTAGGGAAGACGACTACGATAGCGAAAGTAGCTAAGCTATTCAAGGACTGGGGGTTTAAGCCTCTAATGGTTGCTGCCGACACATTTAGGGCAGGGGCTCAAGAGCAGTTAAAAACTCATGGAGAAAGACTGGGGATACCCGTGTTCGTAGCTAAGTATGGAGTTAGTCCAGCGGCAATAGCTTTCGACTCCGAGGTTTTCGCGGAAAAGAGAGGCTATAACGTCTTACTAATAGATACTGCTGGGAGAATGCACATAGACCAAGACCTCGTTGAAGAACTCAGAAAGATCGTTAGAGTGGTAAAGCCTCACAGAAAGATATTAGTCATAGATGCTTTAACCGGGAATGACGCTATTGAACAAGCTAAGAGATTTAATGAAGCTGTAGGAGTTGATGCAGTAATAATTGCGAAAGCTGATGCATGTGAGCGCGGGGGGGTGCCAATAAGCATTGCATACTCTATAAGAAAGCCAATAATTTACTTAGGCACAGGCCAGGGCTACAGCGATTTAGAGGAGTTCAGTCCACGCAAGTACGTAGAGTACTTATTGAAGTAAGCAGCGTTCATTCACTGAACTAAGTGTTGGGAAACACCGTTTCTCTGCACATAATTTAATAAATCCCGACGAAAATCCTAGTGGTAGGCTGTGAGCAAAGTGACGATCCATGGGCTTAAGGGAGATCGTTGAAGCTTGGTCAAAGATCGTGGCTTATGCGTACAAGCCTTCAAGAAGCGAGTACTTAGCAGTGTTAAAAGTAGTTTTCCTTGCGCTAGCTGCAGTCGGCGGAATAGCTTTCATAATTAGGTTTATATTCACAGCATTCGTATTTCCACAAATGTCTTAGGCTGTTCCAATGCTTAAGGTGCTTCAACATGAGTAGTAAAATGATGTACTACGCAATTAGAGTGATGGGTGGGAGAGAGCTAGACTCAGCTCTCTTAATAGAGTCTCGTTCTAAGGCCTTAAGGCAGGAGATCTACTCTATAGCAATATTGCCGGAGCTAAAGGGGTATTTAGTTGTGGAAGCAGCGAGCATTGAAGCCATATACGATGTGACGAAGGAATTGAAGTATTTAAGGAAGGGGATTCCACGCAAGCTGAGTTTTAGCGATATAGAGCTGTTCATAAGGCCTAAGCCAGCCATAGAGCTTATTAAGGAGGGGGACCTCGTTGAAGTTATTGCAGGGCCTTTTAAAGGCATGAGGGCAGTTATAGTTAGCGTAGATAGGGCTAAAAACGACGTGGAGCTAAACATTTTAGAATCAGAGTTTCCTCTAACAATAAAAGTTCCAGGAGACTATGTGAGAGTAGTTAGATCAGGAGGAGGCTAGCGTGCCTAAGAAAAGCATTAGGCTACTCATAGAGGGAGGTAAGGCCACTCAAGGACCTCCAATAGGCCCCGCTTTATCACCTCTGGGGCTTAACTTAGCTGAAGTTGTAAAAGCAATTAATGATGCCACCAAAGACTTTGAGGGCCTCACAGTGCCCGTAGAATTAATTGTTGACACAGAGTCTAAAGCATATGAGATCAAGGTTAGCGCTCCAACAACTACAGCTCTCATACTTAAGGAGGCTGGAGCTAAGGAGCCATCGGGGGATCCAGCTCATAAGAAAGTGGGTGACATAACTTTAGAGAAGGCCATTAAAATAGCCATAGTTAAGAGAGGGGAGTTGACTGCTAAAACCCTTAAGAAAGCTCTCAAGTGCATATTGGGGAGTGCTAAAAGCATAGGTGTAACAGTTGAAGGAAGGGATCCAAAGGAAGTTATAAAGGATGTGGAGGAGGGTAAGTACGATGAACTGCTGAACAAGTATGAGCATGAGTGGAGGAGGGCTTGACATGGCTGCCTCAAGGGATGAACTCACTAAGTTAATCACTAATGCACTAAACAATTCTCCGAAGAGGAACTTCAAGCAAAGCGTAGAGCTAATATTAGTGCTAAAAGACATTGATCCAAAGAGCCAGGAGGCTAGAGTGAGGGAAACAGTGTTTTTGCCAAAGAATGTAAATAAGGAGGTGAAAATATGTGTTGTAGCTGAAGGAGAGATGGCTGTTAAGGCTAGGGAAGCTGGCGCTCATAGAGTTTTAACGAAAGCAGACCTGTCTTCAATAGATAAAAAGACTGCTAAGAAGATAGCGAGCGAATGCGATTGGATCCTGGTTAGATCTGACTTGATGGGGCTCGCTGGAAAAATCCTTGGCCCAGCCCTAGGCCCCAGAGGCAAAGTGCCTGTTCCTATACCAGTAAACGCAGAGATATCTAGCGTCATAGAGAGATATAAGAGGGCTGTTTACGTTAGAAACAAGGATCAGCTTCAAGTAAGCTGCAGAATAGGGACTGAGGACATGGATCCAGGGGATATAGCTGAAAACGCTCTCGCAGTAATTTCAGCTGTTGAAGCAAAGCTACCGAACCACGACAAGAACATCGGTGAAATCATCGTTAAGACTACTATGGGGCCCCCAGTTAAAATGAAGATTGTGTGAAGGGGTGAGGGAAATGCCTAGGGCTTCATCAATTAATAGAAGGATTCCATCGTGGAAAGTTGAGGAAGTAACAGAGTTAACAGATCTTTTGGAGAAGTACAGAGTCCTAGCAATAATTGATAGAGATAAGTTGCCGACTACGTACATACAGACGGCTAGAAAGTTCTTTTCAAACAACGTTGTAATTAGGTCTGCAAAGAGAAAGCTTATTGAAATAGCTCTTAAGAAAACTGGAGTGAGGAATGAAGAGTTGTTTAAGCTTCTTCAAGGGCAGAACCTCTATGTATTTACTAACATGAATCCGTTTCAGCTAGCCATGCTGTTGAGTGAAAACAAGGTGTACACATACTATAAGCCAGGCGATGTAGTTGAGTCAGACGTAGTGATATATGAAGGGAATACGGGTCTTCCTCCCGGACCTATATTAAGCACGTTCGGTAAGCTAAAGATACCTGTTAGACCGCAAGGCAATTCAATATGGGTTGTGAAAGACACTGTTGTTGCAAGGAAGGGCGATAAAGTTACGCCAGAGTTGTCAAGTATTTTACGCAAGCTAGGCATGGCTCTTAAGGAAGTGAAAGTCAGGATCAAGGCTGTATACGATTCAGGCACGTTGATTCATGGAGAAGAGTTGTTCCTCAACATAGGTGAGTACGAGGATAGAGTTCTGAGAGCATTTAAGAACGCAGTTGCTTTAGCAACTGAAATAGCCTGGCCCGTTCCAGAAGTACTAGAGTTATCGATAAGGAAAGCCCAATTAACGGCTATAGCCTTAGCTTGTGAAACAGGTTTTGTAACTCCAGAGACAGCTGAAGCAGTGTTAAGAACGGCGATCGCTAAAGCATTAGCTATAGCGGAAGCCATTGCTCCTCACGCACCTGAGCTAGGACTCAGTACTAGGCATGTCCAAGTTAAAGCAGAAGCTCAGCAAGCCGAGGAGAAGAGAGCTGAGGAGAAGAAAGAGGAAGTTAGTGAAGAAGACTTATCAGCAGGACTATCAGCCCTCTTCGGTTAAAAGACTTCAAGCATTGCTTTAAACCTAGAACTAAGTTTAAAATATCCCTCTACACTTCTGATACTTTAAACGTGTAGAGGTGCTTAACTAATGGAGTACATATATGCTTCATTGCTGTTGAAGACGGCTGGTAAGGAGATCAGTGAAGAGAATGTGAGGCGAGTACTAGAGGCAGCTGGAATAGATGTAGATGAAGTGAGGGTAAAGGCTTTGGTTGCAGCTTTAAGTAAAATCGATATAGATAGAGTTCTCTCCACAGCATTGGCTCTTCCCTCAACGCCGGCTGCAGCGCCTGCAGCTCCATCTCCTCAACCAGTTGAGGAGAAGAAGGCTGAGGAGAAGAAAGAGGAAGTTAGTGAAGAAGACTTATCAGCAGGACTATCAGCCCTCTTCGGTTAGTGAAGAGGTTAATATTTTGAAGGTAAGTGAGCCAGAGCTATCAAGTAAGTTCCTTGAATCCCTAGGGTATGCGAAGTATAGATGTAGGATCTGCGGCGAAGAATTCTACAGCCTTTTACCTAGAGATACTTGCCCTGATTCACCGTGTAGTAAGTATGAATTCCTCTACAGCAATTACCCAAGTATTAGAAGACTGGATGTAGAGAGCTCTAGACGAGCATTCATAGACTTTTTCACTAGGAACAATCATGGCTACGTAGAGCCGTATCCTGTTGTAGCTAAGTGGAGGGATGACTTATACTTAACTATAGCAAGCATAGTGGTCTTTCAGCCAGCAGTAACTGAGGGCATAAGCGAGCCCCCATATAATCCACTAGTGATAGTCCAGCCATGCATTAGGCTTGAAGATATAGACTACATAGGTATGACCTTTGGAAGGCACCTCACTTCATTTGAAATGGGAGGACACCACGCGTTCAATAGCTCTAGCAAATCAATATACTGGGTTGATGAAACGTTAGAATATGCTTTCAAGTTCTTTAGTGAGGAAATAGGAGTTCCGCCTGAGCGAATAGCCTTTAAACCGTCCTGGTGGGAAGGCGGAGGTAATGCAGGGCCTGCTTACGAAGTGTTAGTCGACGGACTTGAAGTAGCTACACTAGTCTTCATGAAGTATAAGTCGTTGAATGGCAGTTACGAACCCATGAAGTTAACAGTCGTTGATACAGGCTATGGCGTGGAGAGAATATCGTGGCTAACAAAGCAAGCTCCAACAGCTTTCCACTCAACTTACGGCGATTTAGTCAGCAGATTCTTCAATATACTGGGGTTAGAGGAGTTGGGCCATGAGCTGCTTAGAAGGATCGTGTATGAAACCAGCTACTCAAGGCCTAAGAGCTTTGACGAGCTCTTCGAACTACTGTCCCAGAAGGGCTTAAAGGAGTACCAGAATGCATTAATGAAAAACATCCTGGCTTACACACTGCTAGATCACTATAAGACTCTGCTCCTACTGCTATCCGATGGAGTAGTTCCCTCAAACACCGGTGAAGGATACCTAGCTAGGTTAGTCTTGAGGAGAAGCCTTAGAACAATGCACTTAATTGGAGTTGAATTAAGGGAATTAGATGACGTTGTACAGGAACTGTTGAGAGAGCTAATTAATTACTTCAAGGATAAGTATGTTTACAGCAAGTTCTATAAGTGCAGGAACTATATTACTGAAGTAGTTTCAGATGAAGTAAGGAAGTACGTTTACACGCTTGAGCGTGGAATGAAGGTTATCGATAAGATCATTATGCAGAAAGGTAGCTTAACTGAGGAGGAGTTAGTTGAACTCTACGACTCATACGGCATCCCACCCGAAATAGTGAGGGAAAGAGCTCTCGGCATTAATGCACAAGTAGTTATTCCGAAAGAATTCTACACTAATATTGCTAAGAAGCACTCTCAGGCAATATCAAGGCATGAGGCGATTGATGCAGCTCTACTGGAATGGACATCAACATTCCCAGAGACTAAGGCCCTATTCCACGAATACCCTTACGAGACTAAGTTTACTGCAAAAGTTATTGGTGTTAAAGGGAATATGTTAATTCTTGATCAAACGTTATTCTACCCCGCTTCCGGAGGACAAGATCATGATGTTGGCTTCATATACTTCAGTGATGGCAGGAGAGCTGATGTAAAGAAGGTGCTGAAAGTAGGCAGCGTGATCATCCATGAGCTTGGCAGTCCAATAACAGCCACTCCAGGAGAGCCAATTATTGGAGAAGTAGATTGGTTGAGGAGATATAAATTGATGAGACATCACACTGCCACGCACATAGTTTTAGCAGCTGCTCGAAGAGTGCTTGGAGAACATGTTAAGCAAGCTGGCGCTGAAAAAACTGTTGAAAAAGCAAGACTGGATATAACTCACTATAAGAGCTTAAGTAGAGACGAGCTAAGGAAGATCGAGGAAGTAGCTAACAGCATAATTGATCATAGGATAGGCATTAGAGTGCACTATTTAGGCAAGTTTGATGCCGAGAGGAAGTTTGGCGTAGGGATATATCAAGGTGGGCCAACCATAGCTCCAGTCATAAGGATAGTTGAAATACCCGGCTGGGACGCTCAAGCATGTTATGGAACTCACATACAGAACACAGGTGAAGTCGGCTGCATAATGATAGTTGATTCAAGAAGAATACAGGATGGTGTGTTGAGGCTTGAATTCGTTGCTGG
>CALKYD010000093.1 GCA_938003605.1 uncultured Sulfolobales archaeon
ACTTTACTTCTTTGAGGCATGTTTACCTCAACTGCTTTACACAATTTATCCAGCCTATAATATGGAGTGTTTACTTCATACTCAGTTAACAGCTCCTTCAGGAACTCCACGATCTTGCTGTCTATAGGCGATCCACGTTCGCTCATATATGAAACGGCCTTCTCAACAATTCCTGCATCAATTAATGCCCCCGTCCATAGGGGGCCTATAGCTAAGTGCTTACTGCAAGCCTCCTCTGCTTCTAAACCAGCTAAGTACTCGCGGTTAAACGTTGTTTCGTCGTACTTAATGTAACCTATGTTTTTAAGCAATTCATCGGCTCTCCCAGCACTTCTCTCAGCTCTAAAAAATGCCCTGTAGTAGTAGTCTTTGTAATACGCTATCAAGGGCTTTAAAGCTACATCTCTGGCTGCAGAGACTCTGATTATGCTCCCAATAAGTATCCTAAGGCCCATTTCCTTTGAGAAGTCTACTCTCTTACACCGCGCACCATACTTCCTACGGCATGCCTCTGGGTGATTGCAGTTGAGTGTAGCAGTATCTGTTGCAGTTACTGCAATCACTCCCCCTCTACCTATGGAGTGAGCTGCTTCCTCTATAAACGGCATTGGAGATCCATATGGATCTATATCAATGAAGTCTACTGCAATGCCGCTGCTCCTAACTTCATTCATGAGTGAGTTAGCGTCACAGTTATACGCCTCTACAACGTTACGCAAGCCGTTTAAAGCTATGTTCCTCACTATGTAGCGGTATGAAAGAGGCTCTAAGTCGTTTGCTATACCTACTCCCCCAGCCTCAAGAGCTATCCTAATGCTCCTCACACCCGTTCCCGCGAGAGGCTCTACGAAGAAGAACTTCCCTCCATTGAATAGAGCTGTAAGCAGTAGTACTGTCACAGACCTATTGTGCTCCATTACTGGATTATAGAATACTGGTGCCCAAGCGGGTTCATAAATCCCATTGCTTCGCAGAAAGAACTCCTGTCTAGGAACTATTACTTTAGCCTTACCTTCAACTATTATCGAATCCCATTCATAGAGCTCAACGCCTTCCATAGTATTCCCTAACTGCTTTAACTACTTCCAGCGGTAAATCCCTGTTCAGCCTACCCCTATTAAATTGATCTACAGTAATTAATGCAGCGCTCCTTAGGGCTGCAAGTATATCGGGGTCCTTAAGCCTGTAATGAATTACTATTATGAATGGCTTCCCCGATAAAACGACTCTCTCTAAAATATCCTTCTTAAACCCGGGTATTGAGAGCTCCATGGGTCCAACTTCGTCCACTCCAATAACGTCGGCTTTACCTATGGACTCAAGAGTTTTCCTCCACAGCCTTAATGCTTCATCTACTGTAACGCCATACTTTCCTACCTTAATTTGTGAAGGATAGTTTGCTTTAGCAAGCCACGCCTCATCGCCACTATAAAGATCCACTATCTTAAAGCCCACTCTCACTCCACCACTTCTTACTTCAGGGCTGTGGACTCCTGCTACAGCAAAGCCGCTAGCTAAAAGGTTATTAATGATGTTGTTGAATAGAGTTGACTTCCCCGATCCAGGTCTTCCAGTTATAACGTATTGAGGAGGCCTAATCCTAGAGCTTAACATGACTACAGCTCCTCTATTCCTAGAGCGCATTGGCTACTTACTTTTAAGAAGTAAAGCCTGCCATCTCTTCATCTTTAACTACGATCAGCTCTGTTCTAGCTATGTTAGCTATCTTCCTCGCTTCCTCGACTTTCTGATTAAAGCTCCTTGAACTTGATGCATGCTTCACCACAAATGAGATCGTTCCATCGTCTCTGCAGCCAATGATGTCTACAGGAGTTCTCTTCAAGTGCACAACTCTAAACTCCATCTTTCTCAAATCATTCATTATCTTTTCCTCAATTTTTACATCTGGAGGCGCTTCAACACCTCCACTCGCCGCTGAACGCTCTTTAAATATGTCTATTGGCTCAATAACTTCTTCTCCAAGAACTTCAATTAATTTTAGAGCTGTATCTATGGATACATGCATGCCGCCTCTCTCATACTCATATATGGCCTTTCTCGAGACGCCGACTCTATCAGCTAATTCACCGAGGCTTAACCTCAGCTTCTCCCTCAACGCCTTCATTTTCTTAGCATTGATTTTAATGATGTATGAGCCGCAAGTGTTTAATACAAAGACTTCCTTTCCACTTAGAATGTTTTTCAGAGTACAGGCCTTCATTAGGTATGCCCCCCATCTTTCATAAACTACATCGTCTTCAAGCTCCCTTCCACGAATTCTTAAGCTCACTATTAGAGGTGCTGAGCTGTAGGCAGTTGAAGACTTAATTAGTTCACTTACGTCGTCCTTATCTAAGTGATAGGCGTCTGCAGTTATCCTAATGAATACGTTTCCCCTCTCAAGAGATGAAGCTATGTCTATGGCTTTCTTACCCCTTATGGAGTACTCTATTACCTCTACTCTCCTTGAGAATGCCTTGAGAGCTTCATAGGTCTCCTCAAATAATTCATCTACTTTGGAGCTCATCTCAACACACTATATCCATTATAAGTGTTGTGTGGAAATGTCTAATTAACTTATCTCACTTTCTCTTAAAGTACCTTGCATAAACCATTGCATGATCCTTGTCGTAGGGCTCTAAGTGGACTACGTCAATTATTTCAAACCCCCTGCTCTTCAATGTCTCTATCTCCTTCCTATAGATTTCGCTTGGCTCTTGAGTTACGTCAATGCTTCTAGCTTTTATAGCTAGAAGTAGCCAGCCGCCGTCCTTTAGGAAGTAATCAGCGTTATCTGCCACAAGTGCTGCCTGCTCCGGCTGCGCTACATCTGCATATATTCCATCTACGGCAGTAGCTATATGCCTGTAGTCCTGGGGCTTTCTAGCATCAGCTAGAATGGGGAACATGTTCTTCCTCACTTCAACTACGAGTATGAACTCCCTCATAACTCTAGGAGCAAACTCAACTCCGTAAACCCGGCCGCTCGGCCCAACTATGTCTGATACATGGCTTGCAGTTGTGCCGCTTGCAGCACCTAAGTACAGCACGAAGTCTCCTTCCTTTACTGGAAGCTCTTCTAAGCCATTCCATAGCGCAGCACATAGCTTGCTTTTATAAGCATTCCACTCCCTATACTCGGCATCGCCGTGTCTAAACAATCTC
>CALKYD010000094.1 GCA_938003605.1 uncultured Sulfolobales archaeon
GGAATACCTGTTTCTAAAGCAAAGCCTGAAGTAATAACGTCTACAGTCGACTTAGTAAGAAGGATATCTAAGGAATTAATTATACTAACTGGTGCAGGAATAAGTACGGGCGAAGACGTTTACATTGCGGTAAAACTTGGAACACAGGGAGTACTAGTTGCATCAGCGATAGTGAAGGCAAAGGATCCTTATCAAGTAATGAAAGATATGGCGTTAAAAGCCCTAGAGGCATGGGAGAAGTAATAGCTTTTTCCCAATAGCTTCTCCTCACTCTAAGGTCTTTTCAAAGATCGTTGTATAGCTTTAATGTAGCAGTACTTTAAACACATACATTGTCTCCCGGCTTCATAACTTATATAGAGAGGCCTGCTCTAGTTAGTCTTGGTGATTTATTGAAGGGTTATGTAAGCGTTGACTTAGAGGGCTTGCCAGGTATAGCGTCACTAACTATGCTTTCTCCAAAGAGCTCTCAATACAGCGTTGCTTCAAGAATTATGACTAAGTTGAGTGCAGCTATTGCTAGGGAGCTTTTAAATAAGGGCTTCAAGGAGGTTACAGTAGCTGACAGCCATGGCTACATGACTAACCTGAATTACTTAGCGTTTCCACGCGGAGTTAGGCTTATACAAGGATATCCAAGACCCATATCCATGGTTACCGGCATATGCAGCGAGTATAAGGCGGCTTTCTTCATTGGTTACCACTGTGGAGCTGGTACAACTAGGGGAATCCTAGATCATACCTATAGTGGAAGGGCTTTCCATAGAGTTTGGCTAAACGAAGTTCCTGTAAGTGAATTCCTACTGAATTCACTCGTAGTTGGAGAACACGGTGTACCAGTAGCTATGGTTGCAGGAGATAGCTGCCTAAGGAGTGAAGTAGAGAGATACTCTCCATGGACTGTATTCGTTGAGTTTAAGCATGGAGTAAGCAGATACGCAGCTGTATACAAGTCTATGGAGGAACTAATTGACGAAGTTAAAGCCAAGATTGATGAAGCCGTAGGACTTGTTGAAGAAGGAGCTGCTAAACCACTTAAATTAAATTGCGACAAATACAGGTTACGCATAGAGTTCAGGGAAAGCGATATAGCTGACATAGCTGAAACTATTTCAGGAGCTAGTAGAATCGATGCTTATACCGTAGAATACTACTTAGGTACTCCTAGTGAAGCCCTTAAGTTAATAGAACTACTGGCTTTAGCAGGGTCAGGACTACAATATCTTAAGCAACTAATGCAATAACGCTGTCAACAGCTGTCCCAAATGGGAAGACTAGAGTAAAAGGTTGAGTAAACGATACTCCAAGTGCGGGATGGTAAATGCCTTGAAGGAAGCGCCACGCCTTCAGATGGAGGGGCATACTTAAGAAGCTCTCAAGAACTTGGAGAGCATTCACCCTGGCAAAGAGGCCGGTGAAAGCACTAATGAATTCTAGAGAAGCGCGTGGACTCTATAGGAGCTTGAGGTCCTAAGCAAAGTAAGTGAAGTAAACAGTTTAAGGCATTGGAATTCAAGCTATGCTTAAAGCAAGCTTTGTACAAAAGATGAGAATGAAATGTAGCGTGAAGTGAAGGCTGTTAAAGAAATGTGAATGAAGTAAAGTAAAGAGCACTATTTACTGAGTGCATAAGGAGCTTTGACGGAAATCAATAATGGGGGAAGGGAGTGCGCAGATCTCTTTCCTCACCTTCACTCTTCTAAGAAGCGAAGCTCTCAGCAGACATCACTAGTATTCAGCTGTTTTCAAGCTAATCTTTAGATGCGTTGAGCTAAAGATCATACTATTGCTTATCCGCTATTTTCGTCAAATACGTGGATTCTACTTTCGTCAAAGAGGATCCACGCAGTTTCCTTAAGACTGTTAAGACATGTTTCATCTATGTAAAGTATTTAAGTAAATTTTAGCATTTAAGCTATGTCTGGGGCCTAATTGAAGCTGTATACAGATCGTTTTATACTTACGCCTGGCCCTACAGAGATCCCTCACTGCATTAGAATGGCGTTGGCCAGGGAGACCACTAACCCAGATCTAGATCCAGAGTTTCTCAATGAGTATAGCGAGGTTAGGAATATGTTAAAGGATCTTTTGGAGGCTCGCAGTGCCTCAGTCTACGTCATGG
The DNA here is from genome assembly GCA_938003605.1 of uncultured Sulfolobales archaeon. Next base: position 2,123 of record CALKYD010000094.1, read on the forward strand.
TTGGTGAAGCTATACTAGGGCTTGAAGCAGCCATAGCTAACTTAGTTAGACCTGGGGATAAAGTGCTTGTTGTAGCTAATGGAGTTTTTGGAGAGGGGTTTGCAGACTTTGTAAAGGCGTATCGTGGCGTACCAATACTGGTTGGAGCTAGTGACGGCGAGTGGAGGAGAAGCATTGAGTCAAGCACTATTGACAGAGAGCTGGAGCGCAATAAGGATGTAAGCATTGTAACTCTAGTTCACTGCGACACTCCATCAGCTATATTGAACGACTTGCGGAGTGTAGCGAAGGTTGTTAAAGAACATGGAGCTCTACTTGTAGTTGACGCAGTATCAAGCATTGGTGGAGTGCCGATAGAGTTCGACAAGAATGGAGTAGATGTATTGATCGGTGGATCTCAGAAAGCATTGAATGCTCCAGCTGGGCTAACTATAATGGCTATCAGTGAGGCCGCGTGGGAGGCCATTGATAGAGCGAACTACAGCGGCTTATACCTAAACTTAAGAGCGTGGAGGGATTCTCTCGACACCCACGGGGTATTCCCCTACACTATGAGTGATGTACTGATATACGCACTTAAAGAAGCTTTAAAAACGTTGTTTAATGAAGGATTGGATAACGTTTATAGAAGACACTTAATGGCTAGAAGAGCTTCTTGGAGAGCTCTTGAAGCGCTAGGACTAACTCCATTTCCAGCTTCAATAGACGACTCTTCACCAACAGTTACGGCGTTCCTAACTCCAAACGGTATTAGTGATGAAGAGCTGAGAAACCACATATGGAGTAAGTATGGGGTAATGTTGGCCGGCAGCTGGGGCAGGCTCAAGGGAAGAGTTGTTAGAGTAGGTCACATGGGGGTTCAAGCATCTAGAACCCACATACTAATAGCCTACACGACATTAGCCAAAGCACTCAAGGACTTTGGACACGAAGTCAGCGTGGATAAGGTAATGGATGCTATAGAAAGCGAGTTCAGCTAACTCCATTAATTACTGATTTATGGGAACTACGCTCCGTGCATAAGACGCTAAGCGGTTTCGTAGAGAAAGTGTTCTACGCTTTATGCAAAGCCGCCGGCGGGATTTGAACCCGCGTCCACCGGCTCACCTGCGACCACGGATCTAGCTGACGTGCCGTTACGAGGCCGGCGCTCCACCGGGCTGAGCTACGGCGGCACACCAACTATCTATCGTAGTTTTAGGTATGGGTTTATTAGCTTAGTTTCACCTTAGTTTGAATAGCGTTTAAATTCACTGCTCAGCTGCATGAATTCCACTCATTAATTTATGCTTACCCTATGGGGATAGGTGTATGGCTTGCCTTTTCCATCAACTCATCCAAGAGGCGTACTATTGTGTGAGTAAGGGGAGCTCGCCTCGAATATTCCGGCAACTCCTTTTCAAGCTACGTAGAGGGCTAGCTTATCGCTGACAAATACGTTTCGAGTGTAATTGCGTATCGGCCACTAATTCCCCATTTAAGTTTTTCCTTGACTATCTCCCAATTCTTTGGATTTGCTACGCAAAGCCGATACCCCATCATACTTCACCTCTTACTCCCCCACTTACCTCATCTATAATACAGTGGTCGAACTATAGCTTAGGCAGCTTCAAATCCTGGGATATATCATTTAAGCAAGCTGATGAGTCCCTCCACTACTTAGTGCTTTCTATAGCTTACTGCCGTGTCCCAGCCTTAGGCAAGGTGTTAAAAGTTAAGTAGTAGTCTTTAAGTAATAGCTGCAGAGGTAGGCTCTATGCCTAACTCTACGGTATCTAAGCTAGCTAGGCTCTTAGTTGAATACTCTGTCGCCATAAAGCCTATAGATGAAGTAGCTATATACGGCAGTTATGAGGCAATGCCTTTAATAAGGGAGATCTTCAGGGAAGTGGTTGAGCATGGGGGTTATCCAGTAATAGTCAATGTTTACGATGAAGTGCTTGAAGAAACTTTCTACAGGTTTGCTAGAGAGGAATTGATCAGCTATGTGAGCAGCATTGAGAGGGAAGTAGCTTCCAGAATAACTGCTAGAATAAGCATACTTAGCCCAACTCATACAAAGCACTTATCAGGCATTGATCCTGAGAGAATTAAGCGCAGAAGCGCTTCTAGAGCGCCACTAATGGAGATCTTCATGGAGAGAAGCGCTAAGGGAGAGCTGAAGTGGGTTGTAGCACCATACCCAACTAGGGCATTGGCTCAAGAGGCAGGGATGAGCATTATTGAATATGAGGAGTTCGTCTATAGAGCAACGCTAATTGATAGAGACGACCCTGTATCAGCATGGATGGAGAAAGCCAGGGAGCAACAGAGAATAGCGGATTTCCTCAATAAAGTAAGTGAGCTACACTACGAAGGTCCAGGCATAAACTTGTTTCTAGGAGTGAGTGGCAGAACTTGGATAAACGATGATGGGAGACACAACATGCCTGGTGGAGAAGTGTTTACAGCACCAATTGAGGATAGCGCTGAAGGCTTTGTTGAATTCGATTACCCAGCCATATGGAGGGGTGTTGAAGTAGATGGCGTGAGGCTAGTGTTCAATAGAGGAGTAGTTGTAGAGGCTAAAGCTGTGCGCGGAGAGGAATTCCTAAGGAAAATCCTCAGCGTAGATGATGGAGCGAGAAGGCTTGGTGAAATAGCTTTTGGCTTAAACTACTCTATAGATAGGTTTACAAAGGAAACATTGTTTGACGAAAAAATAGGCGGAACTATACACATGGCTCTTGGAGCAGCATACCCTGAATCCCGTGGAAGAAATAAGAGCGCTATACACTGGGACATGATTAAGGATATGAGGAGGGGCAGAGTCTACGCTGATGGAGAGCTAGTCTATGAAAACGGCAAGTTCCTATTAGACGTAGTCTAGCCCCCTCCACACTGAAACATAGCTTAAGTGCGCATGAATGAGCATAATCATTAATAACTAGCCGTCAATTATTCATTAATGCGGTGCTGTGCTTGAGTTGGAGCATACTTGAATTGCTTAGAAGCAATCCAGATGCATTAAGAGAGCACGTTAAGAAGAGATTTATGGATCCATCGGTAGTCGATAGAGCTCGCGACTTAGATCTGAAGTGGAGGAGAATGCTGAGGGAAGCCGATGAGCTTAGGCATAAACATAACGTAATCAGTAGAAGCGTGCAGAAGCTTCAAGGCAGTGAGAGGGAGAAAGCTCTTAGTGAGGCTAGGGAACTCCTAGAGAAGCTTGAAGCTATTGAAAGGGAGCTCAAGGCTGTTGAGCTTGAGAGGGAGAAAGCTCTGTTAGAGCTGCCCAACATAGTTCATGAATCAGTCCCTCTTGGACCAGACGACTCATACAATGTCCCCATAAGGTTCTGGGGTAGAGCTAAGGTGTGGAACGGGTACTTGGAGCAGTTTAAGGAGCAGACTGAGAAGTATGGGTTTAAAGTAGAGTGTGAACTTATTGATTGGAGGCCTATTGGACATGCTGATATGCTTGAGGAAGTATTGATGCTTGGGAATACCCTTAAAGCTAGTGAAGTAGCTGGAAGTAGGTTCTACTACTTGTTCAACGACTTAGTCTGGCTTGACTTAGCCTTACTGCTGTACGCTATCGACTTCCTTACTGCTAAGGGGTATACGCTAGTCCTCCCTCCATACATGTTGAAGGAGAAAGTAATGATGGGAGTCATTGATTTCGCCACATTTAAGGATGCAATATATAGAATTGAGGGCGAGGATCTATACTT